>JBGCDN010000326.1:0-18605 GCA_045105495.1 Planctomycetaceae bacterium | reverse complement strand
AGCAGGTTGCTGATGATGCTCCGGAAGCTCAGTTGTACGACTTGTCCAACGATCCCCGCGAGCAAACGAATCTGTACGCTGACCGGCCGGAGGTGGCAGAAAGACTACTCGCTCAACTAAAGCAGGACGTCATGAATGGCCGCAGCACAGAAGGCAATGCTGCCGCCAACGATGTGAAGAAGATTCAGCTTTGGAAGAGTCGTGGCCTTCGCCGGAAGAATGCGAATCCCAAATAGCACGCGATGAACTGCATGATCGGACGAAACAGAGCCCGCTTACCGGAATTGAGTAGTGATCTGCGGAAACGCTGTCCGGTCTTTGCGGGTGCTTCCGTTAATCTCTCTATGAACCGATCACTGTCGGAGAGAAACATGTTGGCTCAACTCTTCAGTAACACTCGGGCGTCGCGCCGTCGTCGGCCAGCCAGAACCGCGTATCAAGATGTCGAGAACCTTGAAGTCCGACAAATGCTAACGTCGTACTTTGTGACGCCATCCGGCAACGATTCCGGACCGGGCACTGTAGTCAATCCATTTGCGACGGTTCAGCATGCCCTGAACGTTGCCGACGAACCAGGCGACGTCGTTAGTGTCGGAGCCGGCCGCTACTTCGAGAAAATCGAGTTGCCTCATAGTGGGTCAGCCGACGAAGGCTTCATCACCCTGATCACTGCATCTGGTGCGATTCTTGATGGAACCGGTGTCAACGGTGAGAACATGGTTCTGATAGAAAACCAGAATCATGTGAAGGTCGTTGGGTTCGAAATCGTCAACAACTCTGGCGTGACAGACGGTTCGGGTATCCGGATTCTTGGAGCTTCTCATCATGTGGAACTCTTAAACAACGAGATCCACGAGATGCGTGGCGAGAACGCCATGGGCATTACCGTCTATGGCACTGAAAAGACAGCGATGACCGACATCGTTATCGACGGCAATCAAATCTACGACTCCGAACCGGCTCCCAGCGAAGCGTTAACAATCAACGGCAATGTGACCGACTGGGTGATTTCCAACAACGAAGTTCACGATGTGAACAGCATTGGCATCGACGCGATTGGTGGCGAGCGCGACATTCAAAAAAGCAAAAGGAAAGTCGCGCGGAATGGTGTTATCTCAGACAATCTCGTCTACCGCGCTCGATCGAACTACGAAGGCGGGTACGGGGCGGGCATCTACGTTGATGGCGGAAAATCCATTGTGGTCGAACGGAACGAAGTCTACGAAAGTGATCTAGGCATCGAGATCGGAGCGGAAAACCGCGGCGTCAAGTCGACGAATATCACGGTTAGAAACAACCTGGTTCACAACAACGACAAAGCGGGAATCGTGTTTGGCGGCTATGCAAAAAATACTGGCCGCGTTCAGAAGTCGTACATCCACAACAACACCGTCTACAACAACGACACGTTGAACGAAGGCGTCGGGCAACTTTGGATTCAATTTGCGAATCGCAACTATGTGACCAACAACATTTTTGTGGCGTCTTCGAATGACGTGATGATGTATTCCGAAAAAGGAACTGGAAAGAACTTCGTCAGCAATAACGTCTGGTACACAACCAGCGGAGATGCGGCGGCAGAGTTCACCTACCGTGGGACGTTTTACGATTCGTTCAGCGACTATCAGGAAAACAGCCGTGTTGGGTCGGGGTCTGTGTTCGGCGACCCGGCATTTGTGAACGCAGCTGCCGGTAACTTTAAGTTAACCGCCGCAAGTGTCGCCCGCGATGTCGGCACAACAGCTGATAAGCTCTTCGCGGAGACAGACTTTGATCAGGTTTTCCGCAACTCAGCGTCTGGAGTGGACGCTGGTGCGTTTGAGTTCTGATCGATCGGCGTTTCACAACGCGATGGCCAATCCTTGCTCGTGTTCTGCGCGATACTTTGCCGTAACCGACTGCCCGTCGATGACTCGATCGAGCCCCGAACTCAGTTCAGGTCACGTTGACGTGACTTAGCGAAGATCTGACCAAAGACAGATTGGAGCCGGAGATCTCTGGTCAGCAGGGATGGGGGAAACTACGATGCGCGAAGTTAAGGTGTGTATTTGTTTACTCCTAGGTGAGGTTCATGGTCAAGTCGTCGTCCAAAGCACGCGTTTTCTGGCATCGAGGCACTGAGTCGCCTTCTGTCAGTGAGATGCTGGACGCAATTTGCCCACCTCGATGTAACCGAAATCGATTCTGGAACGAGTTGGAAATCGCCTGGAAGGGTTCGCCGGGTAACGCGTGCGAAACCAGAATTCAGTGCGATGGAGTTGAGTGCGACGTTCGGATCTTCTCCGCAACTGGGGTATTGATAGCGGCCTGTGACGAACTGACGCCCGCGACGAATTCGTCCGAAGTCCTTCAGAAACTCTCACCCAGAGAAGCGTCTGTCCTGGAACTGCTCGTCTCTGGCCTTTCCAACAAGCGAATCGCAGCAAAGCTGAACCTCAGCCCTCGGACTGTCGAAAAACACCGCTCAAAGATCAGCGCGAAGACGGGATGTTGCAATCTGGCTGCATTGACAAAGCTGTATTTCAACATCGAAGAACCGGTTTGAACCAAACAGCGGTTGGTTGAGGTTGTGAATTCTCGCACGTTGCTCTGTCGGCGATGTTTTCTTGTGCTTGGCCCTCTCCGGGCCTGAGAGCCCGACTCTCCCGCGAGCGGGAGAGTGTCTTCTGCGTCAGGGTATCGAGAAAGCGGTTGACTACACCGCTCATGCGGCGAAGAGCCTGGCGAGAACCACCATCCCAACGTCGCTGCCGCCCCCCGATGCAACTGGAAGTTGCCCCCGAATTCGGGAGAATCTCGTGTGTACACGCGGGCGACGCGGAATATAGTTCGCAGGGTTGCGGGGGGTTGATGTTTATCACTTCGACGCCGCACACAAAGCGTTCTCTCAGGATTTGAAAATTGGCTACATTCACTGACAAGCATGAATGGACAACTCACGCTGACGCCTTTGCGCGAGTCACCGAGTTTGTTGCGTCCGTTGTGAATCGAAATGCGTACGTCGCCACGCTGCAGGCGCGGTTGCTGACGGAGACCGGAACTCGGCTCATTGATTGGGTTGATCGCATTGGCTGTTCGAATCCGGCAGACTTTGAAGCGGTTGGTTTCTCCGAGGCAAAAATTGGAGCAGAAACTGTCTGGCAACACCCAAAGGCGATGCTTCCAACCGTGTTCGAAACGACGCGCGATACGCTTGCGATCCATGTTGATTCCGTTGCGAAGTTTCTACTCGCAAACGGCTTCGATTCACGGACTGAGATTGTCGGTGAACCGCGAGACGACGTGCGGCGAGCGTGTGTTTCAATCGAGGGTGACTGTGAGTTTCATGTTGTGGAACGACATGGTTCACTCGCGTGGAATCCAGGCCCAACCGGTTCTCGCCAGTCCATTAACCGGCACACTGAAGCAATGTTGCTTCGCCAACGAGACTTCGACACAGATCGCGAAGGCTTCGAACACGCGCAAGAGCTGTTCAAGGCGGCTGCGAATGATGTCGGCACGAACCGAGCGTGCGAAATGTTCTTTGCGGGCGAACGCAGCTATTGGCAAAGCCGCAACCGGGCGGCTCGAATCCAAAAAATGCGTCAGGACAAGCTAGGTCTTGGCTGGGCCAATCAAGATCACCACACATACCGATCTGGCCGAGCAGCATTTCCACAGTTGATCGAAACGTTGGAACTAATGGGTTTCCAATGTCGCGAGAGATTCTACGCCGGAGCCGACGCCGGTTGGGGCGCGCAAGTGCTGGAACAGGTGGATTGCCGAATCGTCATTTTTGCTGATGTCGATCTGAGCCACGAAGAAATCGCCGGCGACTTTGCTCACAGCGAACTACCGCCGCAGGAGAAACCAGGGACCGTTGGTCTTTGGTGTGCTCTGCACGGGGAAGCATTTCTGCAGGCTGGTATGCACCACTTGGAATGCCAGTTCGACTTCGATGCCTCGCGCGAACAGTTGGCTGCCGATGGCGTAGAGACGATGTCGCCTTTCACCGATTTCGATCACCTGCGACAAGCGTTTACGGTTGGTGAACGCTGGCAGGTTCCTGAACCACGCTTGGCGAAAGCGATCGTGGACGGGTTCATCACTGAGGAAGAAGCGAATCGGTTCCGCACGGATGGTGTGATTGGTTCTCACTTGGAAATCCTTGAACGCAACGATGGCTACAAGGGTTTCAACAAGACGGGGATCAGTGACATTATTCTGGAGACGAATCCGAAAACTGCGAAGTAACAAGTGGCACTCAAACTGAGTGACAGCCACGCCGATAAACGGTGACCAACCAAGCCGCTCCAAGCTGTACAAAAAGAGTGACCACAATGTCCAAAACCAAACTTCTTCTACTCGGCGCCGGTAAGATCGGTCGTGCTATCACGCGATTTCTGTCGGGCAGCGGTGACTACGACCTCACCGTCGCGGACTACAGTCAGGAAGCTCTCGACAAGCTAAATGACTTGTTCGACGGCCCAACGGTTCAGGTCGACGCCACCAAGAAAGACGAACTCGCCAAAGTGATGGCCGGCCAACGTGTCGTCATTTCCGCGTTAAGTTACTCGTTCAATCCACTGGTCGCCGAGGTCGCTCTCGAAGCGGGTACTAGTTACTTCGACCTGACTGAAGATGTCGAAACGACTCGTAAAGTCAAAGCGATCGCCACCAAGGCCGGCGAGAACCAAATTTTCATGCCGCAGTGTGGGCTGGCTCCCGGGTTCATCTCAATCGTCGCGAATCACCTGACGGCCGAATTCGATTCGCTGGAACGCGTTCGCATGCGAGTCGGAGCGTTGCCGCAGTTTCCATCGAATGCGTTGAAGTACAACCTGACATGGTCGACGGACGGGCTGATCAACGAGTACTGCAACCCGTGCGAAGCGATCCACGAAGGCAAGCTCATCGATGTCCTGCCGCTCGAAGGCCTGGAACATTTTTCGATGGACGGCGTTCGCTACGAAGCGTTCAATACATCCGGTGGCTTGGGGACGCTCTGCGAAACCCTGGACGGAAAAGTTCGCGAGCTAAACTATCGAACCATTCGATACCTTGGTCACCGCGATCTCGCCGCTTTGTTGGTAAACGATCTTCGGTTAAGCCAGCGACGTGAGATGTTCAAAGACATTCTCGAATCAGCCATCCCCGTCACCTATCAAGACGTCGTGATAACATTCACCACAGTCTCCGGTCAGCGAAATGGCCAGCTGGCTCAGATCACCGACGCCCGAAAAATCTATCACCAGGACATCGACGGCGAACACTGGAGCGCTATTCAAATTACAACCGCCGGCGGTATCTGTGCCGTTGTCGACCTCTTCATCGACGGCAAGCTTCCATCATCCGGCTTCGTCCGACAGGAAGATGTGCAGTTCGACGACTTCATCGCCAACCGCTTCGGCTCCTACTACTCTTCCGACATCAAAACCCAACTCGACGGCTAGGCAACTTCCAGTTGCATCGGGGTGCGGCGGCGGTGTTGGGATGGTGATTCTCGGATGGTTTTTCGCCGCATGGGCGGTTTGACCACGGTACAAGAAGACACTCTCCCGCGAGCGGGAGAGTCGGGCTCTCAGGCCCGGAGAGGGGACAGCGCAACAAGACGCAATCGCCCCTCAACACAAATGACTCAGCGACCAACTTCCACGAAAGCTTGAAACATGGATCTTCAAACCGCTCTCGACAACCTTGGCATGGGGTCAGAGATCCCTGGAGTGACTGCTTCTGGCACTACCGAAGGCGGTTCGCTGGGCATGGCCGGCGAAGGCGCCGAGTTCGTCGTCACTTCGCCGATTGATGGCAGTGAAATCACGCGGTTCCAAGGCGCGACGAAGTCGCAGGCGGAAGACGTGATTGATGCCGCGGCCGAAGCGTTCGCGCAGTGGCGGATCATTCCAGCTCCGGTCCGTGGTGAGTTCGTCCGGTTGATTGGGAATGAACTTCGAGCCAGCAAAGAAGACCTCGCGGCAATCGTCTCGTGGGAAGCTGGCAAGATTACTCAGGAATCGCTTGGCGAAGTGCAGGAGATGATTGACATCTGCGACTTCGCAGTCGGACTGAGCCGTCAGCTGTACGGTTTGACAATGAAGAGCGAACGCCCGGGGCACAGACTAACCGAACAATGGCATCCGCTAGGCCCCATCGGTGTCATTAGTGCGTTCAACTTTCCGGTCGCGGTTTGGGCATGGAACGCGATGTTGGCTTTGGTTTGCGGCGACCCCGTCATCTGGAAACCGTCAGAGAAAACACCACTCTGCGCTGCCGCATGCCAGCGGATTGTTGATCGGGCGGCTGAGAAGTTCGGGCAGGCTCCGGGCGGTTTGCTCGCAATTGTTCAAGGTGGAGTCGAAGCCGGTAAGGCTCTGACTGAATCACCAAAGCTTCCGCTCATCTCAGCTACTGGCAGTATCCCTATGGGGCGCGCCGTTGCTCAAACAGTTGCCGGTCGGCTGGGTCGAAGTTTATTGGAACTGGGCGGAAACAACGCAACTATCGTCGCGCCGTCGGCAGACTTAGAACTGGCTCTCCGCGGTATTGTGTTCTCTTCCGTTGGAACCTGTGGACAACGCTGTACGACGCTTCGACGGCTTATCGTCCACGAATCCATTGCCGACGATGTTCTGGCTCGATTGCTCAAATCATACGAGACACTCCCGATTGGAAGCCCCGTTGAAGACGGGACGCTAATTGGACCGCTTATCGACCAGGCATCTGGCGATCAGATGGAAGCGTCGTTGAAAGCAGCGGCTGAACAAGGTGGAACCATTCACGGTGGTGGCTATGTCACCGAAGGCGTTCCCGAAGGTGGTTGCTACGTGAAGCCAGCTCTCGTTGAGATTGCCGCTGATGCCGACATTGTTCAACACGAAACCTTCGCACCGATCACTTACTTCATTCGCTACAAGACGTTCGAAGAAGCGATCGCAATTCAAAACGGTGTACCTCAGGGCCTCGCGTCATCCATCTTCACCAATGATGTTCGCGAGGCAGAACTCTTCTGTTCGCCATCGGGCAGCGATTGCGGAATCGCCAACGTCAACATTGGTCCAAGTGGAGCTGAAATCGGCGGTGCGTTCGGTGGTGAGAAGGAAACTGGCGGCGGAAGAGAATCTGGTTCCGACAGCTGGAAAGCTTACATGCGTCGGGCGACAAACACGATCAATTACTCGACTGACCTACCACTGGCTCAAGGCATCGAATTCTCTTAATCCACCACATCGATTCTTTGCGGTTACTGGATCACTGAAAGTCGTCGTCGCGAATGGAAGAACTTAGCAATTACAACCTCATGCAGTTGCATGAACCGTTCATGCGACAAGCGCTGCAGCAGGCACACGCAGCGTTTGAAGCAGAAGAGGTTCCCGTCGGCGCGGTGATTGTCTACGAAGGTGTGGTGATTGCTGAAGCGTACAACCAGCGCGAGATGCTGAAAGATCCAACAGCTCACGCTGAGATGATTGCGATTACCCAGGCGGCCGAAGCTCTGGGTTCGTGGCGTCTGTTAGACTGCACCCTTTACGTAACACTTGAGCCTTGCCCGATGTGTGCCGGTGCGATCGTGCAGTCCCGGATTCCCAGCGTAATTTACGGAGCTTCCGACCCAAAAGGCGGCGCCTGCGAGACGCTCTATCAGATCACGTCCGACATTCGTTTGAACCATCAGGCTCTTGTGCTTGGAGGCGTTCTCCAGCCGGAATGCAGCACGATTTTGACAGATTTCTTCCGAAAACAACGTGAACAAGGCAAGAAATAAGCGCATCACGCGACTCGAATGCAGGAGTGTCGTTAGTTGTTCCCAGGTTCAAAAATGACCTTGGCGGCCCGGCTTCAGGAGCAAACTAGCGACCCTTTCCACCAATTTCGGTGATTACAACGATGTCGAGGCTGCGTTCTCTGCAATACTTTCCTCGAAAACAACGGGCCACTACACTCGTTCGTTGCGGCACTCGTCATTTTGCATCGATGAGACGGCTGAAATTAAAGACGGGTGTAAACGCGACAGGAGTTCGCCTTGAGAGCGATCATTAGTGACATACACGGTAATCTCGAAGCCTTGGAGGCGGTGTTAGCTGACATCAAATCCAAAGGCGTTGAAGAGCTGTATTGCCTTGGCGACATCGTTGGCTACGGACCGAACCCGTGCGAATGCGTCGACCGTGCCATGAAGGCCGACTTCTGCCTGCTCGGTAATCACGATCAAGCCGCGCTGTTTGATCCGGAAGGATTCAACGCCGGAGCAGAACGCGCTATCTTCTGGACTCGATCGATACTTGAGAAACCAGATCCGGGTAGTGAAGCTCGGTGGGAGTTTCTTGGTGAACTGCCACGACGGAAGTCGGAAGGCGATTTGCTGTTCGTTCATGGGTCGGCTCGAAACCCGCTGAACGAATACGTCTTCCCAGAGGATGTATACAACCAACAGAAGATGGAAAAGATCTTCGCGCTGGTTACGAAATACTGCTTCCAGGGACACACTCACATTCCAGGCGTCTTCACCGAAGGCTTCGAGTTCCTCGCTCCGGAGGACCTTGATTTCGAGTACGAACTTGGTGACCAAAAGGCTCTGATCAACGTCGGTTCTGTCGGTCAACCACGTAACGGTGATAACCGTTCGTCGTACGTGATACTCGACGGCAACACGGTTAAATTCCAGCGGGTCGAATACAACTTCGAAACAACCGCGCAAAAGATCTATGACATACCAGATCTCGATAACTTCCTTGGCGATCGTCTCCGCGACGGACGCTAATGCTAGCGACATTCCAGCTTGGCGTTACACGACCAGCAGATTGACTAAACGGGCCTCATATTTTTTCTACAGTTTGAAAGTGCATGTGATCCACTGTTGTTTCAACAGCGTTCAGCGATTGCAGCCTTTCGCTATTCCACACACGACTCGTAGATGACTCCGTCTTGAAGGCGGCAACAAACGCCATGGACCAACCGCGAAAGCTATTTCTGTTCTTTGCTTTGTCCATGGGGTTCCTCTACTTCTGGTCGAACGTTGTGATGCCCAATTTCCTGCCACCGCCACCCAAGCCGGGTGAGGTTGCGGATGCAGAGGGCGGACAAGAGAACGAAGACGGAGCTAAAGTTGCCGACACTGATGTCGATGCGAACTCAGTCGATGGCAAGGAAGATAAGTCGGTCGAAACTCCGGCCGAGGACCCAGCTGTATCGGCTCCCGCTGCTAGCACGACAGCGGACGCCGCCAAAGAAGCTCCGCCTAGCGAAGTTGAGTTAGGTTCGCTGGATCCTGAAAGCGGCTACTACCTGCAAGTCATGCTGACTTCAAAAGGTGCGGCCATTGATTCGATTGTGTTGAACGATCCACAGTTTCTTGAACTTGATCGTTCCACACAGCTGCAGATTCTTGGCGACACACCGACGGACTTTCGGACGTTCTCAACCGGTGTCGATCTGATTGATGCTGAGCTGAAGAAGCAGGGTAAGACTCTCGCTGATTGGAACTGGGAACAACTGCCCGACCAGAACCTCGCAGTCGACGGCGTGAATTCAACGGTCGTTTTCAAAGTGGAAATCGCCGGCATTGAAGTCCGCAAAACGTATTCACTGAAGCCGGTCAAACCGGACGAGCGAAAGACTGCTCTGGACGGGTACCTTGTTAACTGTGAACTCTCGTTTGCCAACAAAAGCAAAGAGGCAAAGTCACTTAAGTACAAACTCCAGGGCCCCGTGGGCGTCCGGATGGAGAACGAAGAGCATTCGCGTCAAAACCGTCGGATCCAAGTAGCGTTCATCGGTGACGAAGACGCTGATGACGACACAATTGCGGCAAGCAAGCTGGCAAAGCTTGTTAACGACGACGAAGTCGAAACGTGGAAAGCTCGATTCCGTTATGTCGGTGTCGACAATACTTACTTCACCACGCTGGTGATTGCTGATCCTGAAGAGCAAACAATCGATGAGATCGAACCGATGGTCATCGATGAAGCTCCGAAGAACAAAGATCTCAGCGATATCAGTTTGGAACTCACGTCACTGCCGATGACGATCCCGGCAGGAAAGGTTGTTGCTCACAAGTTCCAGTTCTTTGCCGGGCCAAAGCGGAGAGAACTGCTGGACCAAGCCCCGCTGGAAGCATCTCAGGTTCTGGACTTCGGCTTCACAGGGGTGATCGCTCGTGGCATGTTGTCGCTGCTGCGATTCTTCCATGGACTTGGTTTGCCCTATGGTTTGGCGATTATCTGTCTGACTGTTCTTGTCCGCGGATGCATGTTCCCGCTCTCTCGGAAGCAGGCGTTGAACGCAGAAAAGATGAAGTCTTTGCAGCCACAGATTCAGGCTCTCAAAGATAAGTATGGCGACGAGAAAGAGAAAATTGCGAAGGCCCAAATGGAGCTGTTCGCGAAGAATAAATACAACCCGTTCGCGGGATGCTTGCCGCTGTTCTTCCAGTTTCCGATCTTCATCGGGCTCTACACGGCTCTCTATCACGCTGTGGATTTACGGTTGGCTCCGTTCCTATGGATCGACAACCTGGCCGCGCCGGATGCGACATTCCGGTTACCGTTTGCACTGCCGTTTCTCGGCCAGGACTTCAGCATTCTTCCGATCGTGACCGTGTGCTTGTTCGTTGCTCAGCAAAAGCTGTTCATGCCTCCGCCGACCAGCGACGAGCAGGCGATGCAGTACAAGATGATGAACTTCATGACGATTGCGTTTGGGTTCTTCTTCTGGCACTCACCAGCCGGCCTGTGCTTGTACTTCATCGCGTCCAGCCTGTGGGGTATCACAGAGCGTAAACTGCTGGCTCGCGGAACGGCAATAAGAGAAGCGGAAGCTGCTGAAGGCGGCGACGATGACTCCGATGACTCGGGCGGACCAAAGAATCCTCGCGGTGGAAATGCTGCGAAGAAAAACGAACCCAAACCGGATCGCGAATTGGGTTTCTTTGAACGCAAGCTGAAAGAACTTCAGGAAGCTGCGGCGGAAGCAAATCAAACAGGAACTCAACGCGGCGGAACTGGTGGTTCCAATCGCAAGAACAAGAAGAAAAAGAAACGGTAGTACCCTGTGTCTGTAGACGAGCTTCTGCAATGCATCAGGAAGAGTCGTCTCCTTAGCGATAAGCAATTTGCGCGCGTTGAGGCGAGCGTTGGGAATGCTGGAAGTGGGCTTACTACCGAAGCTCTGGTCGGTCAGCTGACTGAAAAACGCGTGCTGACCGCATGGCAGTCGAAGATGCTGCTGCAGAACCAGACTGGCTTTGTGCTTGGCCAGTACAAGTTGCTTGAGCCCATCGGCAAGGGCGGCATGGGCAAGGTCTTCAAGGCTCGTGACCGTAAGAACAAACGCAATGTTGCGATTAAGGTTCTGTCTCGAAAGCTTGCGAAGAATAAGAAGCTTGTCGCACGGTTTCAGCGTGAGATTGAAGTTGCGAGCAAGCTAAACAGTCCGTACATCGTGCGGACGATTGATGCCGGGATCGTTGGCGAATCACACTTTATGGTGATGGAGTTCGTTGACGGCGAGAGCTTTGATCAAATCGCAACTCGGCACGGTCGGCTGCATGCTGGCCACGCTTGCGAACTCATTCGTCAGGGAGCACTGGGACTCCAGGCAGCCCATGAAGCGGGAATGGTTCACCGCGACATCAAACCCGGAAACCTGATGGTTTCGTTTGGCGACGGCCAACCAGCTGTGAAGCTGCTGGACATGGGATTGGCTCGACTTGACGAACAGGAAAACGATGGCATGACCCGAACCGGTCAGGTCATGGGGACTCCTGACTACATGGCTCCGGAACAAGGTTGGGATACAGCCAGCGTCGATATTCGAGCCGACATTTACAGCCTCGGATGTACGCTGTTCCGGTTGGTAACAGGCAGCGTACCGTTTCAGGGTGACAATCCTCTTCAGGTTCTGATGTCCCGCTGCTCAAGTGACGCGCCGCTTGCGAGTTCAATTGTTCCAGATCTTGAACAGGGCGTAGTTGATGTCATTCGAGGCATGACCTGGCGAGACCCGGACAAGCGATACCAGACACCAATCGCGGTCGCTGAAGCATTGGCATCTGTTTGTCTCATACCGAAAGCAGAGCACTTCAAAGTTGGTGCGACAGGCGTCCCGTCGGCCTCGCATCAGCCGACGGTGATTCAGGTATCAACGCCGCCTGCTGAGCCAAGTTTTCGAGAGTTCTTGAAGGACATGGATAGCGGAGCCGAAGTGCGTTTGCTGGACGGCAGTCCTGCTGAATCCTTTGTTTCAAACAGTCCGGCGTCGTCAACGCAGATTAATCTGACGGAAACGCCAGCACGGCCAAAACCCAAGAAGCGAGGGTTGATGTTCGCCGGTCTTGGATTGACGGCGATTGTCGCCACCGTGATTGGTCTTCTCGTCATGGGATCGTCAGACCCCAAGCCTGAGCAGGAAAAGAGGGTAGAACCAGCGATAGAGACTGTCGCACCGGTGGTGTACTTTGCAGATGTCCCAGCCCAGCGTACTGAACCAGGCCAGATCGTCAGTTTCTTCGCGACCCCTGAGGTGACATCCGGGCTGGACGGAATCGAATACAAGCTTGGCGATGGCGCACCTGAAGGAGCGACGTTGGATGCTGAATCTGGCGAGTTCTATTGGCTGCCCCCGGCTGATCAGGAATCTGGCCGCATTACATTGCAGCTGTTGGCGACGCGTGAAGAACAGCTGGAAGCAGAGAGCGTCGTCTTTATCGACGTCCGAGCTCCGTCGGTAAAAGCGGAGATTATTGAATTCGAAAATGAGAACATTACAGCCGGTCAGATTTGGACGCGGAAGTTGTCTCTCTTCGGACTGAACACGGACAACGCCAAGGTTGAGTTCAAACTGGCTGGGAATCCACCAAGCGGCCTAAGTCTTGATGACCAGACTGGTGTGTTCTCGTGGACTCCGTCGAACCAACAGGTTGGAAGACAACCGATTAGTGTCCAACTGGTTGATCCAAAAGACGACCGCATTGTGGATACCGCCACTTGTTCGGTGCTTGTCCTTCCGGGCGAAGTGCCGCGGATGCTGGTCTTCCCAGACCAGACCGTTGAGGCCGGCAAGACCCTCTCGCTGATGCTACCTGACATCGCAGCGAAGCGAATACCTGCTCGAGCAACCTGGGCGCTCAGCAAGCCGCACCCCGGCGTCCGGTTGGGTCGCCGATCGGGTCGATTCGAGTGGGAAGTACCACGGGACGAAGAAGGCGCGACAACATTTCAGTTCGAAATTTCAAGTCCTCGCAAGTCTGGTCCGGCTTCCCTGAAGGTGATTGTCACGCCTTCAAAAACCCTAACGTCTCAACCAAGAAGCGCGGCGCCGGATTCAACAGCGGTCGCTGCTGCTGAGGCGGAGATTAAGAAGCTCTTCAAGCGTGAGTTCGCCCAGAGAGGCCTCACATCGAAGAGAGCCTTGGCGGCAAAGCTGTTGAATCAAGCCCGTGAAGAGGACTCGAACCCTCAACGATTCGCTCTTCTAAAACTGGGATTTGAGACGGCACGTGAAGGCAAAGCTTACGCGACCGGTTGCGAGATCGCCGACGAGATGAACCGACGATATTCGACTGACTCTGTTGAGAAAATCGTTGAACTACTAGATGGATTTCGAGCGAGAACTGCGACAGATCGAGACAAAGCGATCCTCGGCGAAGTTGTCTTCCGAGAATCGTTGACCGCCGCGCGGGCGGGAAAACTGAAGTCACTCGCGGCGCTTATGAAGGCCGCTGAGTTAATTGCAAAGGGCAGCAATTACTCGTCCGTTGTTGATGAAGCGATGGAGCGACTCAAGGTCTTGCCAACAGATTCAGATGAACCAGATTTGCTCGAAGAACCACAGCAGCTCGCCAAGCGTGACTTAATAGCGCTGCTGCAGAAATACCAGTTTCGGCCGGTCTTCTTTGATGCCGGTTCGCTGCGGTTCATGCAGTCAGAAGGGACGGATCCAGCCGTCAGCCGTTCACTTTGGAAGTTCGATGAACGCGAAGTTCTGATGGAGGCTCCGCAGTCTGAGTTCGAGACCGGCTTTGTCGATCCGGTGATTAGCAGTTCGTCTTATGTGCTTCGCATGCAGGTCGCTACGGACAGCACGACCGGAGCGGTCCTATTGGGTTCTCCCGGAAGCGGCCGAGTCTACGGGTACGTCATTCCTGTCGCCGGCGTTGATCGCCTCCACATTAAACAGTCCAACCTCAACCAGCCGCTCGCGAAGCCAAAGGGGCGAATGACGCCAGATAAGAACGGTTGGGACCTGATTGAGATTGTTGTGACAGAGACGAGTATCGGTGTTTCCATCAATGGCAATCGCGTGTCCGAGACTTCCGTTGATGAACCGCCCCAAGGTTCAGTCGGTCTCGTGGCGATGCTTAAGCAGGCAGCTACGGAGCATAAACTGCGAATTCGGAACGCTCGGGTGATGGAGATTTCGAACTAGACGATGGCTGGAAATCCGTCTCAACGCAGATTGTGGCAGCTGTTAGACTCCAGTCGGAAATGGAGTCCATCGTGTTGAAAATTCACACCGACGACGGTCTTGAACGGCCGCCGATGCCGCCTCAAAAGGTATCGAAGTACAAGTCTTCGATCCAGTTCCCAAAATGTCTGACGAAGCCGTTTCGGCAGAAGTTTGTCGCGATGGCTGATCGCGGGTGGTTTGGTGATTCACCGCTGCAGACACACTTGGTGATGTGCGGCTTTCCCCGAAGTGGCAGCACATTGTTGCAGCTCATGATAGAAGCATGTGTTGCCGACGTTCGGACATACGGCCGAGAACGCCGTGGTATGGAAGCGGCCAAATGCTACCGTCGTACTCATCCAATCATGATGACGAAACGGCCGTCCGATATTTTCACGCTGCATGATCTGCGATCGTTCTATGAGAACCATCAGGCGAACGTGAAGTTCGTTCTTCAGGTTCGTGACCCAAGAGCCATCCTCACGTCGTTCCATCATGCGAAGCCAGACGAGTACTACGTGCCCGCCGATCGCTGGGCTGGCATCTACTCCTACTGGAAGTGGGCCATTCAGGCCGACGACGTCACAGTGGTTCGCTACGAAGATCTTGTGGCAAACCCGGAACGAATTCAGCAGCAGCTATCAGAATTCCTCGGCTGGAACGTTGTGCATCCGTTTGCCGATTTTCACTCAGTTGTGCCGGCCGGTTTCGATACCCGGGCTTTGAATGGAGTGCGAAAACTGGATCCGGCGAACATCAACCGCTGGCAGGAGCCAAAATACCGCGAGAAACTGGTACGTCTCTTGGATTCTGAACTCCCCGACCTGCCCGAGTATTTGGTCGAATTGGGTTACGAAGCCAATACAGATTGGGCAAGAGCCTACCAGCCACAGTGTCGCGCGGCCTGAGAACGGCCAAATCCTTGCAGAACGCTTCAATTCTGACGTCGATGTTTGACCGATCTGAACCCGACAGGTAGGTTTGGATGACAGGTTTGCCGCGACTTCTATAGTCGTGAGCTACATCCGTTCGCTTTGTGAGGTTCGCTATGAAATGGTTCTCAATCTTGGCTGCGCTGGTTCTGATCCTGCCAACTCACGAAAGCCACGCGCTGCAAGCAACGAAGCAGCAGGATGAGAAGGCGGCTAAAACGGAAGAGGCGAGCAAAGAAAAGCCCAAGCAGCAGTTTATCCGACTGCGCAAAGAAGGTCGGTGGCCGGTGGCGATGGAAACAAACATCGTTCGCTACACAGATTCCATCAAACACCCCGGCGTGACCGTCGATTTGATCGGCGCGATTCACATCGCGGACCCTCAGTACTTCAAGAAGCTAAACGAGCTATTTACTGAATACGACGTTCTGCTGTTTGAAGCTGTGAAGGATGAAAATGCCGAGGTTGGCGGTGGAAAACCGCATCGCGGCGGAGCAGTCGCGAAGAATGGCGACATGTCTACCGACACGATGGTTGGCCTTTCCACAATCGGGATGTTGCAGTCCGGAATGACAGACATGCTGGGGCTGGCCTATCAGATGGAAGGAATCGACTACACGAAGAAGAACTTCGTTCACGCTGACATGACCACCCAAGAATTCCAGAAGTCGATGAGTGCACGGGGAGAATCGTTCGGTGGAATGATGATGAAAGAGATGGCGAAGTCCATGGGCAAGCAAACCGGGAATCCGATTGCTCAACAGCTCGACTTAATGCTGTCGATGATGTCCAAGGATCCACAGGTCAAGCTACGCCGAATTGCAGCGAAAGAACTGGCTAAGGCAGGAGCCGAAGAAGCGTTCTCAGACGAAAATGGTGAATCCACGATCATCACCGAACGCAACAAAAAAGCGTTGCAGGTCTTGGACGAACAGCTCGATAAAGGGCACAAGAAAATCGGCATCTTCTATGGAGCTGCTCACATGCCTGACATGGAGAAGCGACTGATGCAGGACTTCTACTTCACACGAGGCGATGTGAAATGGCTGTCAGCCTGGAAGCTGCGAACTGAAAAGAAGAACGCCAAGAAAGCCGCTCAACCTGCAGCGAAATAGCTTGTGGGACGATCAGAGCCTGTTGTTCGCGCAGCCAGTTAGCGAGGCATGTCTGGCTGTTGCCACGCGCTCATGCCGCCATCGACCAACAGCATTTGCCCTGTTACGTGCTTCGCGGCATCACTTAGAAGATAGACGGCGGCTTCGCTGCAGACTTCCGGTCCGGGAATCTTGCCGTTCGGTGTGTGCAGTTCCATCCAATTTGTGATGTCAGCGTTGTCCAATGCAGGTTGGGTCAGCGGAGTTTGAAACAGTCCAGGGGCTACGCCGTTTACTCGAATGTTGTGTGGAGCCAAAGAGACACACAGTGTCTTCACCATCATCTCGACGGCACCCTTGGAGGTGTCGTATGCAGCGTGCGTCGGTTCAGCCAGTCTGCCGTTGATTGAGCCAATCATAAGCACTCGGCCCTCTTGCCGATGTTTCACCCAGTGCTGGGCAAAATGCTGGGTCAGAAAGAAGTAGGCGTACACATTGAGTTTCATTGTGCGATCGAACACGTCGAAAGGCATTTCAAGGAAGTCAGTGTCTATGTAGGTGCCCGCGTTGTTCACCAGCAAATCGATGTTCGGATTGGTCGCCATGGCCTGGTCGAACAGAGCTCGTGTTGCGCCGTCTTCCTCGCCGAGCAGATTGGCCGAGACAAACGAAGTATCGACGCCACATTTATGGCACGCTTCAATGGCAACTTCTGCTGCGGCATTCCTCTCCAATCCATGCAGAACAACATTTGCCCCTGCGCGGGCCAGCCCAAGGGCAATCGCGGCTCCGATACCCTGGCTGGAACCGGTTACAAGTGCCGTCCGTCCTGCAAGCAATTTCATAAATGTAACCTCATTGGTTCCCCGCAAGGGAAATGGTCTAATGCGTCTTTCGCGCGGGCGAATAGAAGACACAGTGCGACGTAATTTTCCTGTTTCGACGACGTAACAGCAATGGCTGACAGTGATACCGGCACAAACAACGAAGGTGACGAAACCGCGTTTTCCTTCGACCTGAAGAGCAAACTGAACGGACCCATCAGCGAACTTTCGCTCATGGAGCAGTCGCTGCTGTTCGCTGAGCTCTCTTCAATTTGCTACTACAACGAAGCGACTGTGAAACCGCTGGCCCAGCAACTTGGATTGACTCGATCTGAGTATCACGAACGCGACGGGGCGCAGGCATACATCTTTGGCGGCGAAACAGACACGATTGTTGCTTGTCGAGGAACGGAACCCAACGAATGGAACGACATTCGCGCGGATGCTAACGCGACTTCGGCGTTGGCTGAAACGGTTGGCAAAGTCCACTCGGGATTCAAGCAGGAAGTGGACGACCTCTGGCCCGAACTTGAAGAAGCATTAGTCTCGAACGAGAACACGCTTTGGTTTACCGGTCATTCCCTTGGTGGAGCAATGGCCACAATCTCGGCCGGGCGCTGTTTCCTGTCGCATATTGAATCAATGCCGGCTGGCTTGTTTACGTACGGCAGTCCTCGGGTTGGAGACAAGCGTTACGTCAACTACTGCGACATCAACCACATTCGCTGGGTCAACAACAATGATATTGTGACTCGCGTTCCACCCGCATGGCTTGGCTTTCGTCACAGTGGCCGCGAGATGTACCTCGATGCCAAAGGTCGCGTCCGGGACATCAAGGGCTGGAGTCGAGTGAAAGACCGTATGCGAGGTTTCATTCGAGGAATCCGCAGGCTGAAAGTCGATCACTTTTCGGACCATGTGATTGACAACTACATCGACTACATCAACACCGCATTGGAAAAGGAGCGCAGTCTGCCTTCCAAACGCGATGCCGGTGTACCGTCAGATAAGTAAGTCCAGACGAAGCAAAGTCTCATGTCTCTTAGCGAATCCGATTCCGCACGTCTCATCGCGCTTGGGCACGCGCTGATTGATCAGCAGGCGGCGCAAATTATTGTCCCCGCCAACGACCACGCGAGTGGGTTTTGGTTTGGCGGAGGCAACATGGTTCAGTCGCAAGATGGAGCTTTGTATGTCGCCGGGCGATTCCGAAATGCGGGCGATTCTCGAGTAGGCGTTGCTGCAGGAACGCGTGGGCTGGAATTTGCCATCTTTCGATCGGCGGACAAAGGCGAATCGTTTGACAAAGTCGTTTCGCTAAGCAAAGCGGATCT
>JBGCDN010000325.1:0-3606 GCA_045105495.1 Planctomycetaceae bacterium | reverse complement strand
CCCGGCATCGCGCAGCGCACGCTGGGTTGGAGATACACACACACCGACAAACCCCAACGGGTTTTCACAAACTAGTACTTCTCGCGGTGACGGCAATTGCGCTGTCTGGTTGCACAATGGTCACCGGACGGCTTAGCTCGGAAACGTACAAACAAGTCGCTCAAGCTGATGTCATCGAATTGGAAACCGCCGGGCGAAAGATTGAGCTATCAGATCCGGAGTCAGTCGAGAGATTCCAGAACGCGGTGAGCTCCGCCAAGTGGAGTCCGTATCGTGGTTTTACGTGTCCAGGCTGGATTGGCGACTGCGCCATCCAAATGCGTCGCGGTGACGAGGTTCTGTGCTCATTCGGGTACGACGGCGGACTCTGGGCTGGCAGCTACACCAAACTGAGGACGGCGAACTTAATTGACGCCGACCAAGAGTGGCTGGACTCACTGTTCCTCAACGACACACGCGACGAGTATCGTGAACTGGCTGGCGGCGATAACTGTCCGGTGCATGGCGACCGTTTGTCAGAATTCGGGTTCAGCGCAAGCCGGACTAAATCCGCGTCGCTGTGCTTCCCTCACCCTGACGGATTTACGGCGGACAGCAAAGCTGAGTTCCCATTCGCCAAACCGTGGGCTACTGAGTCCGGTTATGTGCAGACTGAGCTGATCCTCTTTTGTCCCGAATGCGAAGAAAGAAAACAATTGTGGCTACGGAGTCACGGACATGAGTAGTCAGCATTGCGGAATCCCGTCGGGGTACACGACCTGTTTGGACCCAAGATCCAGCTTGCGCTGCGCGACGCCGAGCTTTGATGTGAAGCGCCTTTGGCGTAAGGCACGCGGGTAGCGCAAAGGCCAGCAAGCCACCGAGGTAAACCCGGTGGGGCTTCGTCTGAAGATCAGAACAAACTCGATCCTAGATCCTAAATCCCAGATCCTCCAAAATGTCCCGTAACATCAACCGAGACCTGAAACGATTCCGCGAGATCGTCCGCGGCAAGGTGCGGAAGAACCTGCGCAAGTATGTCACCAATGGTGAGATGCTTGGTCGCAAGGGGCGTGAAGTGGTCAGCATTCCGGTTCCGAGTATCGACATTCCTCGGTTCAAACACGGCAAGCGTGGTGGTGGTGGAGTTGGCCAGGGTGAGGGGGAAGTTGGTAAGTCTGTCGGGAAGGATGGCGATCCGCAGGACGGTCAGGGGCAGGCTGGAAACGATGCGGGCAACCACATTCGCGAGGTCGAAGTTTCGCTGGATGAGCTCGCCGATATGTTATCGGAGGAACTCGAACTGCCGCGGATCGAACCGAAGGGTTCTGAAGAGATCAGTGCGAAGAAGGACAAGTACACGACCATTCGTCAGCAGGGACCAAAGTCGCTCCGGCACTTTAAGCGGACGTACAAGCAGGCTCTGAAACGGCAGTTGTCCTCGGGAACCTATAACCCAAAGAACCCCAGCATCGTGCCGACGCGCGATGACGAACGGTTCCGGTCGTGGAAGACGGTTCCCAATCCGCAGGCGAACGCGGCGATCATTTACATGATGGACGTGTCCGGTTCGATGACCGACGACCAGAAGGAGATTGTTCGCACAGAAGCGTTCTGGATCGACACGTGGCTGAAGCGGCAGTACGACGGAGTTCAACGCCGGTACATCGTGCACGACGCGGTGGCTCATGAGGTCGATGAAGACACGTTCTACCGAATTCGTGAGAGCGGTGGGACTCGGATTTCGTCAGCGTATCGCGGGTGCAGGAAGGTGATCGAACGCGACTTCCCGGTGGACGATTGGAATATCTACTGCTTCCAGTTCTCCGACGGCGATAACTGGGGCGAAGACAACAGCGGCTGCCTGGATGTTCTGACCGAACACATTCTGCCAGTGTGCAACCTATTCTGCTACGGCCAGGTTGAGAGCCCGTATGGCAGCGGCGACTTCATTAAGGAACTCCAGAAATTAGAAGGCGACTGGGAGAACGTGATTCTGTCGGAGATCCCCGACAAAGACGCGATCTGGGAATCCATCAAGACGTTCCTGGGCACGGGCCGATGAGCGTGCACCGCGACGGCGCGTCACCAAGAACCGCAACGCGGTTCCACAACAAAGCCCAGCGTCGCGCAGCGCACGCTGGGTTGGCTGTCCGCCGTGAGACACTTACCCCAACGGGGTTACACAACCTCCGAGTGAACTCGTGTGGAACCCCTTCGGGGTACGTTGGACAATTGCGACCTGTACCCAGCGTGCGCTGCGCGACGCTGGGCTTTGATGTGCAACGCCGTTGGCGTTGTGGCGACACTACGCCCGCAATCAGGCGCAGCGGGCTGGCCCGTTGGGCCTTTGGGCATCGAACTCCACAGTCATCCGGCTTGCGATTCGCGCTGCCTTCACCTTGCCTAATCGCTCCGCGACAAGAACCCGTACTTGGGGCCTCCGAGCCCCAAGCGCTGGTGATGTACTCACTCCAGAAGTTCCGCGGTCAACATCGACCCTCGATCAACGCTTGCGACGGATTTGCGTCGTCAAACCTTGGGGCTCGGAGGCCCCAAGTACGGCTGGCACTCCTGGCACGCTCCCGGTTCTTCATGACTGCGACGCGGCTGGTTCCGATTCGGTTTCCCTGGAGACTCGCCCCATGACCATTAGCACTCAACGTCCTCTCCCGGAGAACATTCAGGAAATTCAACGGGAGATGGAAAAGCACGCGGCCGGGTATGGGCTGGATTTCTTTGACACCATTTTTGAGATGGTGGACTACGAAGAGATGTCCATGATGGCGGCGTACACTGGGTTCCCGACGCGGTATCCGCATTGGCGGTTTGGGGCTCAGTTTGATGAGCTCATGAAGGGGTACTCGTACGGTCTGCAGAAGATCTACGAGATGGTCATCAACACCGACCCGTGCTACGCGTACCTGCTAAGCAACAATGAGATGGTCGATCAGAAGTTGGTCGTCGCGCATGTTTATGGGCACTGCGATTTCTTCAAGAACAACGCGTGGTTCGGCAAGACGAATCGTCGCATGCTGGACCAGATGGCCAACAATGCGGCTCGTGTGAACAAGTACATCGACAAGTACGGTTACGAAGTTGTCGAACGCTACATCGATGCGTGTTTGTCGCTGGAGGATTTGATTGACCCGTATTCGGTTTACAAAGACGGCGGGTTCGCAGATCCGGATGAGAAGAAAGACGACGAAGACGGCCCCGATGGTTCCGGCAAGTTCGCCGCGAAACAGTACATGGATCCGTTCATTAATCCGCCGGAACTCATTAAGAAAGAACGCGAACGCAAGGCCAAAGAAGCGGCCGAACGTGAGGCGTCTCGACGGTTCCCGGAAGAACCAGAACGCGACGTCTTGTTGTTCCTCATGCAGTACGCTCCGCTGCAGGACTGGCAGCGCGATGTGTTGTCGATTATTCGCGACGAGGCGTACTACTTCGCTCCGCAGGGCATGACGAAGATCATGAACGAAGGTTGGGCCAGCTATTGGCATTCGACCATCATGACCAAACACGGCCTGAACGATTCCGACTTTATTTTCTACGCCAACCACCACAGAGGGACGAAGGCGATGAGACCCAAGCGGTGGAACCCGTGCAAGATCGGCAACGAAA
>JBGCDN010000324.1:0-2890 GCA_045105495.1 Planctomycetaceae bacterium | reverse complement strand
CTGCAGGATATCGCCAAGTTCTCTCGGATGGGCGGCAGAACGATTGCCCTGTATTTGTTCACGACCATTGTCGCGGTTTCAATCGGCCTGCTGATTGCCAACGTCGTGGGGCCAGGTAAACGGATCTCAGACGAGACGCGTACCAGCATGCTGCAGGGAACCGGCGCGGAGACCGATGATGGCGATTCGGCCGAACAGAAGAAGCTCAAGTCGATTCAGGACACGGTTGCGAAACAGAAAGATCAGGGACCGCTTCAGCCACTGGTTGATATTGTTCCATCCAATATTTTCTCAGCTGCTTCATCGAACTCGAACATGTTGCAGGTCATTTTCTTCGTGGTCGCATTCGGTCTTGGGCTAATACTGATCGAGCCAGAACAGGCGAAGCCGGTGAAAGCTGTTTTCGACGGCCTGAACGAAGTCGTTCTGAAGCTGGTCGACCTCATCATGCTTGTCGCTCCGATTGGTGTGTTTGCGTTGCTCGCGAGCCTTGTTGTCTCTGCCCAGGGAGCGGACGTGTTCGTCGCGCTGGGAATGTACTCGCTTTGCGTTGTCGCAGGGTTGGCAATCATGGTGTCTGTGTTTTACCCGACGCTTGTTGTTCTCTTCGCCAAACGAGGTTATGGCGAGTTCTTTCGGGGAATCTCACCGGCTCAATTGCTGGCATTTTCAACAAGTTCCAGTGCGGCAACGCTTCCGGTAACGATGGAACGAGTTGAAGAGCATTTGGGAGTCGAAAAGGAAGTGGCCAGCTTTGTGTTGCCAGTTGGAGCCACCGTTAACATGGACGGAACCAGTCTCTATCAGGCCGTCGCCGCAATCTTCATCGCGCAGGTGATGGGAATTGATCTGACTTTGGGCAACCAACTGATGATCGTTGTTACGGCCACCTTGGCGTCGATCGGATCTGCCGCCGTTCCCGGCGCCGGGATGGTGATGTTGGCGGTTGTGCTTCAGGCGATTGGCGTACCTGTTGAGGGGATCACACTGATCTTCGCTGTGGATCGACTGCTGGATATGTGCCGAACCGTTGTCAACGTGACGGGCGATGCGACTGTGAGCATGTTGGTCGCCAAGAGCATCGGCAAATTGGGACAGCCGCACGTCAAGAACTGGGACGATAACTATCCGCCAAAGGTCGCCGCCAAATAGCGGCCACACACCCGCGGCGGCCGGCCTACGAGTCCTCAGTTCGACACGACGGAAAATTGATCAGTCGTTTTGCACAGCCCGACGTAATCAGGTCGATCTGACGCTTTCTTGTGGCGGAACGCGGAAACCACACGACCGTCTCGAACAAGGAATGCGCCCGGCATTTGTAAGCCGTTGCCTTCCAGCTTTCCAATGCCATGTCGTTTCAAGATGCCAGCAGAGAAGCCACGAATGAATGACGCTGGACCAAACAGATCAAGCAGCGAACCGGTTCCAAGTTCGAACTCAGCATAGAGTTGGCGTTGTGGGTCGCTAAACCGGGGAATGTCCTGTGCACCGTAGTCTTCAAACGAACCAGTTGATTCCTCTGCGCCCATAAAAACGAAACCAACTTCGACGTCAGCCGACTTCAGTTCGTCGCGGACTGCGACGACGTCTGCGATGGCCTCGCGGCAGAAGGTACATCCAGTATGCCGAAGGAAGACGAGTAGAAAACCAGATTTGTAGGAGTGCTCAGCGACGGTCATTCCATTTTGGTCAGTCAGCGTCTCGCTTGGTTTCGATCCCGGTCTGAGTGTGACCTGCGACGATTGAGTCGCCGCATGCCACAAGATCATTCCAAATGGGACCCACCAAATCAGGTCGTTGAACAGGCAGGTATAAGCCATTTGGATGGGAAGCGTCCCTTGAATCAGCCCGCCAACCAAACCAATTGGTCCGAAGATTTTTCCAAGGAACCCGACGAGAACAATCGGCCAGTGCCGAACGGGGTTGCTGGCTGCAATCCAATATCCAATCCCGTACACGCCCACGATCATGCCAATGCATTGCCACAACTGCGGATAACGTGGTGCCGGGTCGAACCCAGCCAGTGACGACGTAAACCCGGGGGCGAGGACAACCGCTGCTCCCCAAAGCAGGTTATAAATTCCTGCCAAACGGAGTACGAGTTTCATCCACGACGGCGATTGTTCGTGATTCATGATTCCTACTCCAACGCATGAGTGAGTGCGGCGTTCAGATCTGAATACTTGAACTCGAAACCAGACTCCCGAAGTCGGTTCGGCACGACCCGGGCGCTGGCAAGCAGCAGGTCTTCAGCCATTTGGCCAAGGACAAGCTTCGCCATGAAACCGGGCAGCGGGAAGATTGTTGGTCGCCCAAGAGCCTTG
This sequence comes from Planctomycetaceae bacterium, assembly GCA_045105495.1. Lineage (GTDB taxonomy): Bacteria > Planctomycetota > Planctomycetia > Planctomycetales > Planctomycetaceae > CAYNWT01. Next base: position 566 of record JBGCDN010000324.1, on the reverse strand, counting down.
CCCATCGCTTTGGTGAACTCTGTGTTCGTCGACGGATTCGGTGAAACGGCATTCACCGGGCCGTTCAATGATTCGGTGCAGATACAATGATCGATGGCTCGAACGAGATCAGTCAGCGTAATCCAGCTCCAGTATTGTTTTCCGGAACCGATCTTTCCGCCAACACCCATCTTGAACGGCATAAGCATCGCGGCCAGCGCGCCGCCCTGTTTGTCGAGGACGACGCCAATTCGAATGTTGACGACTCGGATTCCAGCATTGGATGCCGCGGCCGTTGCTTCTTCCCACCCTTGGCAGACGTCGACGAGGAATCCTTCGCCGGGGGCGGAGTCTTCGGTCAGCAGCTCGTCTCCGCGATCACCGTAGAAGCCAGTGGCTGAAGCACATACCAGAACCTCCGGCTTCCGTTCCATCGCAGCGAGAGCTTCGCAGAGCGTTCTCGTGCCGGCAATCCGACTATGTTTGATGCGGTGCTTCTTTTGGTCTGACCAGCGACCAGTCGCGATGCTCTCTCCGGCGAGATGAACGACGGCATCGACACCTTCGAGTAGATCCGCGTTTAAGAA
>JBGCDN010000323.1:0-10564 GCA_045105495.1 Planctomycetaceae bacterium | reverse complement strand
TATTGCTCCAACCGTGGCCACGATTCTATCGCCGTCTTTCGAACGGATGAGTCAGGGAAACTTAGCAAGGTGGAGCACGAACCAACGGGTGGAAGAGAGCCCCGGAATTTCTTCATCGCCCCTGGCGGCAGCTTTCTTTTGGCCGCAAATCAGAAGCCAGACACAATTGTCGTTTTCAACATCGACCAAATCACGGGAGCGTTGTCGCCGACTGGCGAAGTGCTGAAAGTGCCTCGCCCGGTTTGTATTCGCATGATTTCCAGAGGAAGCGGCAAATAGTCTGATCCCTTCTCACCAGCAGGCGTTGTGGGTTCATCAACGTCTGGTTTGTGAGGAAAAGTATGTCGAAGGGACCGAAGTCACGCTGTCCTTGGCGGAAACGTCGCAGACACCCGATGGACGGAGCGCATCAGTTGGCGAACGGGTTCGCGGCCGCGTTTCTGGGCGGCATCTTCATCGCCTATCCGGCGACCGAAGCTGGGATGGCCATGTTGGTCAGTGAATCGGGATCAGGAGCGATTTGGCTGTCTATTGTGACTGGTTTGATAGTCGTTTTTTGGTTGATTGGATTCTTCGCGGGCGATCGTTTCGTCGATTGGCTTAGCGAGAATTGCACCCGACTGATGCGCCCGAGTGACTACGGTGACTGATGACAGAGCCATCGCGTGGCGAGTTCGTCTCAAGGCCAGTCGAAGCCAAGATCTAACGTCGGTGCGGAATGAGTCAATGCGCCGATGCTGATGCGATCGACTCCACTCTCGGCCATGGCTCGAACGGTCTGCAGATTGATTCCACCAGATGCTTCCAGGAGAACCGATTCGTTCACCTCGTCACGCATCTCGACTGCAGATCGCAGTGTCTCCGGATTCATGTTGTCCAGCAACACGATGTCCGGAGCTGCCGGCAAGGCCAGAGTCAGTTGCTCAAGAGTGTCGACTTCGACCTGAACGATGACGCCACCGTGCTCATCGGAGAACTTCCTCGCGGTGGCCAGCACCTCGGGGATTCCTCGGTCCTTTTCATCGAGGAACGCCAGGTGGTTGTCTTTGATGAGAATCGCATCGAACAACCCGCGACGATGATTGGTTCCGCCCCCGCAGCGAACTGCGTACTTCTGCAAGTCGCGGTAGCCGGGCAATGTCTTGCGAGTATCAAGAATGACGGCTCGCGTTCCGTTGACTGCTTGCACAAATTGATCTGTCAAAGAGGCGACACCGCTGAGGTGAGTCAGGAAGTTCAATGCGGTTCGCTCGCCAGAGAGCAGTGATCGGACCGAACCCGTGATCGCCGCGATGACGGAACTGGGTTTCAGAACGTCGCCGTCAGAGAGCTTCGATTCCCAGCGAACCTTAGCGTCCATTTCTTCAAAGACCGCCTTCGCAATCGGTACCCCGCTCAGCCGGCCTGGTTTCCGCGAGACCACTTCCACAGTGGCTTCAATCTCGGGGGGAAGCACCGCAAGGCTGGTGAGATCACCCGTGTCTCGTAAATCCTCCGCGAGCGCGGCGACTATGATTCCACGAGCGATTTCTAGTTCAGAAGGTGTAAGCTCTGGTGCCACGATAAGTTCCGCTTGAATGAAAAAAGTCGACCTCGACGATGTTATCGAGGGTCGACTTTGGTTGGAACCAGTGGAGGTTGTTCAGAACTTATTAGCGACGGGTCGCTGATACGGTCAGGGTGTATCGACCGGTGCTTCCGGGACGATCACCTGTGCCGGTCACTGGATCGAACTCAGTATTCCCAATGCCTGAAACTGAGACGTACAACGTTCCTCCGAGGCCCGTGCCACTGCTGATGAAGGAGTCTCCAGCTGCCCATTCTGTGAGTCTTCCGTCTCTCAAGTAGAACAGACGCAGGTGCATGCCCTGGGCCCGAATTCGGACGGTATGCTGAGCCGTGATTGAGAAGGAATACATGTCAACATCCTTCCCATTTGAGATGGATCCCGAAGCTTCTTTCGTTCGAGTGCTCGATACGCCGCCCAGGGAAGTCGCCTCTCTGATTTGGTCGTCAGGATCACCTGTCGAAAGACGCTTCATTCGCAGAGTGAAGTTCCCGGTAGTCCGAGCTGTGTTATCACTGCCACCGGTAACTGCGTTGTACTCCTGGTTTCCATATGCCGACACGCCGACGAAGAATGTGCCGGAACTTGTGAAGGTGTGTTCGAAGTAAGAATCAAGCCCGCGGGTTTCACGCGGTCCGACACCATCGTCGTTGAAGTTGAGTTGTTGACCGCGACTGTCAAACAGTCGAAGGTACGAATCGAGCCCACCGGTGGTTTTGTCGATATCGAACCGAACTCGTTGACCAGCTCCAACGCGGAACTTGTACATGTCCACATCGGTACTGTTGCCAATTCGTCCGCGGACTGAGCGGGTCTTGGACTTTGCTCGCCCAAGGTCGATTGCTTCGCTGATTTGATCGTCTCGATCACCAGGCGATGGCGTTGAAAACCTTAGGCTGTAAGTCCCGGTCCGAGAGTCTGGAGCAAATCGGTCACCTCGTCCTGTCGTCGGGCTGTAGAACCGATTTGCTGATTCTGAAAGGCCAAGGTAGTACGTGCCACCGTTTGTGAACGTGTATTCAAAGCTGCCAGTTCGGGATGTCATTTCCTGTGGCGGACGGCCAGAAGAAATCGTTCCGAACACTCGCAGCCGCGGTTCAAGTCCACCGCTTGTCGAAATTGTGAATCGTACTTTCTGGCCAGCTGTGACGTTGAACTTGTACATATCGACGTCTGTCTTCGGATCGATGGCTCCCGTCCACGTTTGCTGCGATGTGATTTGCCCTACGTTCATGGCTTCAACGATCTGGTCGTTGGGGTCGCTGGCGCTCAGCAACTTGCGAACTTCCAGGACCTCGGCTCCTTCGGTGCTGAAAGCTTTTTTCTGTGCTCGCTTCGCTGGTCGTTTTCGTAGTTTGAACATCTGGCTTCTCCCGCAATTCTGAGTGACTTGTTGTCGGTCAGAAGTACCTGCGGAAGCGAGCAGGAAAATGGCTCATGGATTCTTAAAGAAATGTCAGAAACGAATGGATGTCAGTGTTCACTACTCCTGAGTTAAAGTTGCATTCGGGAGGGCTCGTTTCATCCGATTCAAGATTGAAATTGGGCCCGCCCGCTCTTCTTCGGGCTTCCTCGCCGCCCACGCATCGAGGAAGTCATAGTTCCACGATTTGAGCCAACTGGGTCTCCGGACCCTCGGGATGTCGTCTGGCGTGACGGCTCTCTGACCTAGTGCCTGAAACGTAAGGTGGAGTGCTTCGAAAGCAGAGCCTTTGTCCTTTTCAGGCAAACTCGAGTTCAAGGTAGCCAACCGGTCAAGTTCTCCGGCGATCAGGAGGCACTGTTCAAGGTGGCACAGATAATATGACTCGTACGCACCGTTTGCAGTGTCGCGAGCCTGGCTCGCGGCTTCAACCGCGTCGCGCAGCCTGTTGATCCCTAGTCGGGTAGTCGCAACCTTAACCAGCAAATCGGCGTCGTGTTCTCGGTGGACAGATTCGGAGCCGTGTTGTAGCTCCACCTTCTCAAATAGCGCGTTCGCCTTTGTGTAGTTGCCAGCTTTGAGTAGCGAGTCTCCGAGAGCTTCACGAGCGAGATTCGCCTTTTGCTCTTCGAGCAGTGTGTAGATGTGTTCTGCGTCTTCGACTTCGTTCGCCGAGAGGTAGCACTTGAATAACTCGTAGAGATTGGATTGCGTGCGGCCACCGTATTGGATGGCCGCTTCCGCGTGTACAACCGCTTCCTTAAAGTTTGCTTGGCCACGATAGGCGTACATCAGTTGGCGATTTGTTTCAGCAAGCAGATACGGAGCCGCAGCTTTGAGTAACGGCTTCAGCATTGCTATGGCATCTTCATACTCTTCCAGTTCAACCAGTGTCTCAGCGAACTGAAGCCGGATTGAGGGTGCGGCGTTTCGTTGAAGCTCTGCGGCGAGAATACTTCGGTACTGTCTGAGGATTTCGGGGCGCTCTTCACCACTTCTGCCCAGGATCATCGCCATGAACTGATTGGCTACTCGCTTCTGGGACTTTCCATTCACGTCCAGCTTGAGGTTCGCTGCTTCCGCGGTGGCCCTTGCAAAATCTGCGTCATTTCGAAGTCGGTTGAAGCCGATTGACGCAACGGTCGTACCTGCCGCAGTCACCATAAGAGCCCCTACAAGACCAGACACGAGTCCATTGTGCTTGCGTACCCATCTTTTCAACTTGGTGCTCGTAGCTTCGGAATGAACACTAACCGGTTCGTCAGCCAGCCATTTTTCAATGTCGTCGGCCAACAATTTTGGGTCAGCATATCGCTCTGACGGCGCCTTCCTCATGGCGTGCAGGCACACAGCTTCGAGTGCCTTGGGGGTGCTTGGTTTCAGCACGGTTGGCTTGTCGAACTCTCCTTCGCGAACGCGGTTCAACATGGCGAGCCATGTGAGTCTTCGTCCGTCGGCGTCTTCTGACGGAATCGGTGCGTGGCCAGTCAGGATCTCGTAGAGGATCGCGCCGAGTGAGTACGTATCGCTAGGCGGACCGATTTCTGCGGTGTTCGCACTCGCTTGTTCGGGACTCATGTATTCGATGGTTCCCAGTACCGTTCCGGCCGAAGTGTCGTGCGGATGCGCTGGGGTAATCTGTTTCGCTTTGGCAGATGTGTTTAAGCCCTCAAGGTCCATGTTTCCGGTTCTTGCGATGCCCCAATCAACAACCAGGGTTTCGCCGTATTCACCCAGCATGATGTTGTTTGGCTTGAGGTCACGATGTAGCACGCCGCGGCTGTGGGCGTACGAAACAGCATTACAGACATCAACAAATCGCCCAAGAAGTTCGCGAAACTCAAGGTTACGTGACGATGCCGATGACGGGCTGTTGTGGAATTTCTTGATTGCCGACTTAAGGTCTCCTCCGCGAATGAACCGCATCGCGTAGAACGGCCTGCCGTCTTCGTGATGTCCAAGGTCGTAGACGGGAACAATGCCGGGGTGTTCAAGACGCCCGGTCACTTCGGCTTCATTTCGAAACCGTGTTCGATTGACGTCGGATTGAGACTCGGCGACACGAATCTCCTTGAGAGCGACCTCGCGATTCAAAACAGTGTCGTGAGCGAGGAACACTTCGCCCAAGCCACCTTCAGCATGTTTGCGAAGGACACGAAATCGGCCTCCGGCAACGTTCGTTGCTCCGCCTTCTTTTGCGGCTACGTTCGTCTGATATGGTGCGGACGCGTCGAGTTTCGTGTCGATCGGTTGAGCTGTATCGGGTGCAACTTCAGAAGCAACCGGTTCCAAGAATCCATCGCCCACTCCGTCGAATGCCTTTAGTAGGCCTTCGATGTATTCGCGATCACGTTCGGGCAGATTCTGGAGCAGTTTTGCTCTGTCAGCTTTGGGAAGCTCGCAGGCTTTTTCGAACAGCTCGTCCAGACGTTCTTCGTCGTTAAGATTGGCCATGGCCCGGTTCCGAATGCTGAATTCTTGAGGTTTCTGGTGTGTTGGGTTCAATGAGCTCGCTAGATTCGACACATCAGAATTTTGCGGGCAACACGATGAACTCAATCGGAAATGAACGCGATCCTCAGTCGGTGCAGATTACTCGGCTGCTTGAGCAAAGTCAGTCGGGGGATCATGACGCTGAGCATGAATTGTTTGCGGTATTGCAACAAGCAATGCGTGAAACGGCCGGTCGTTTGATGCGAAGCGAAAAGCCGGGAGCCACATTGCAGGCAACGGCGGTTGTGAACGAAGCCGTCATCAAGCTTCTCTCGACGGACGTTGTGGGCCGTGCTAACGATCGGCGTTACTTGTTTGGGGCGGCCAACAGAGCCATGAAGCAGGTTCTGATCGATTACGCCCGCAAACGGAACGCAGACAAACGGCCTTCCGCGCATCAAAGATCTGCATTGGATGTTGTTCTCGAAACTCTTGAACAACGAGACAACGTTCAATTTCCCGCACTGCATGCGGCCCTTGTACAGCTCGAGCAACGAAACCCTCGTCAGGCTGAAGTGATTGAACTTCGATTCTTCTCTGGTCTGTCATTGGAACAGATTTCAGAACTGACAGGTCTTGGTCTGGCGACCGTAAAGCGAGACTTGACTGCCGGGCGAGCCAAGTTGTTTCAGATGATGTCTGAAGAAGATGAGGCGTAGTTGGATTCTGGTTCCATTTGGCTCCCACCAGCGCATAAGTCTGCCTCCCTCGTCGGCTAGCGACGAAAGAGGCAAACCTCATCGGGGGATCGATTAGTAGCCGTACGCGGAAGCGTGTGCCGGGTTGCTGCTGTAACTCCGGTTGTACGATCGCCACTGCATTTGCTGTGAGAAGTTACTCGGCAACGACGACCCGGAACTGCGGTAAGGCTGAATGGTTGGTGATGAGTACCCAATGGCACTTGAGTACCCGCTCAGCCCCGCGCCGACGCCTCCCATGATGGCGGCGACGGTTGTCCAGCGACGCGTTCTTCTGGCATCGACGACTTCAACCGGACGACCGGTTCGCGTCGAAATTTGTTGGTTGCGATTATCCCAACGTTGTTGAGACCGAGCCTGCATTCGCATGAACATCCCTCCTTGCGATTGCGACCGCCGGCCCCGCTGGGCATTCGCCGTTTGGCAGCAAGACAGAGCGATGATTCCAAGAACTGTGATTCGAGCAGCGTTTTTCATGAGCCTGGCCTTTCGGGTCGTTTGACGAGCGTAATTGTCTTTCACAAGTTCCTGCGAAATGCAGCTGCAAATCGGCTCACGGTTTTGGAAAGAAAATCGGAATTCGCCTGAATCTTGCGATCGCAGTCAGATGTCCGGGCGTGTTCCGGTCTGTAGACTTCTCAGAAATCCAACGTCAAAGGTGATGTCGTGCCAAAGTTCTCCAAGCGTGCAATTAGTCTTCCCGCTTCACCGATTCGTAAGCTGGTTCCTTATGCTGACGGTGCGAAAGAACGCGGGAAACGTGTCTTCCACCTGAACATTGGCCAGCCGGACATCGAAACACCGCCGGAGTTCTTCAAGGCGGTTCAGGATGCTGATGTGAAGGTCGTGGCTTACAGTCCCTCAGCAGGGATGGAACCACTTCGCGAACAGATTGCGTCGTACTACGGTCGATTGGGACATGACATCTCCAGCGATCATGTTTTGGTCACAACGGGTGCGTCGGAAGCGCTGAGCTTTGTGTTTACGGCGGTCATGAATCCCGGCGACGAAGTGATTGTGCCGGAACCGTTTTACGCCAACTACCTGTCGTTTGCCCTTGGTAATGATGGCAAGGTTGTTCCTGTTACATCTCGCATCGAAGACGATTTCGCTCTGCCTCCAGTCGAAGCCTTCGAAGAGAAGATCACGCCTCGGACGCGAGCAATTCTCGTTTGCAATCCGGGCAACCCAACTGGTGTTCTTTACCCGAAGGAAGCGCTGCAGCAGTTGAGAGATCTTGCGATCAAGCACGATTTGTTTCTCATCGCTGACGAAGTCTATCGCGAGTTTGTGTACGGCGATGACGAACATGTTTCCACACTCAGCCTGAAGGGGCTGGAACAGAATGTAATTGTCGTCGATTCTATATCGAAGCGATTCTCCGCGTGCGGCGCGAGAATTGGTTGTGTGATTTCGCGGAATGAAGAACTCAATGGACTCATGCTGAAAATGGCGCAAGCTCGATTGTCGCCGCCAACTTATGGTCAATTGGGTGCGACGGCTGTGTATCAGCTTCCGACTGATTACTACGCGAAGAATGTGAACGAGTACGCTCGACGTCGTGACATACTTAAGTCGTCGTTGGACGCTGTCGGCGGTGTGCTGTGCCCACAGGTCAACGGTGCGTTCTATGCGATGGTGCGGCTGCCGGTGGATGATTCCGAAAAGTTCTGCCAGTGGATGCTGGAAGAGTTCGACCACGAAGGGGCTACCGTCATGATGGCACCCGGGGCAGGGTTCTACGCGACACCAGGCTTGGGTCGCGACGAAGTACGGATCGCGTACGTTCTGAACTGTGACGATTTGAAGTCTGCCATGGACTGCCTCGAAGCGGGGCTAGCCGTCTATCCGGGGCGAACTGAGATCGAAGCCGTCAAGGAAGACGATGAGGATTGCTTTGGAGCTGGTCTGTAGAAAAATGCAGCCGTTCCACGCCTCTCGTTTTGAACCGAATCGGTGCAAACTTCTTCCGCGATCAGGTCCCGGCTCCACGTTCGGCGCATGAAAAACGCCGCCAGCAAGTTGTTGGCGGCGTCCCCGATCTAATGTGCCCAAGTTACTCGGGCAGCATGTCCGAATCGACGTCCAAAAGTGGTTCGCAGTCCAAAGACATACGAGCCGATGCGGTGCTGGCGACGTCGTCGCAGACGGCTTGATTATCAACGTCTGCTGTTGTTGGTGCGGTGACGGCAGCTGCCATCGCAGCCTCCTCAGGAAAACGGAGGAAAATAGTCCACTCGCCGTGCCATTTGGCTCACTCTGCTGCATCAATTTGCGACAGAGCGACAGTAGATAAGAACAAGAACCGTTGGTCTGGCGAGACTGTGATGAGCATAGGCAAGAGTCAGGCCAATCCACAGCCTTTCCATCAAAAAAACCGCGACGAAGGACGTCACGGTTTAGTGTGGTTCAGATTGTGTCGAGTGTTGATTTTCACACTCACCATCGGTTCTGGCTACTCGTTGCGTGGGCGACCTGTTGGCGCGGCGGCAATTCGATTTGGTACGCGTGTCATTGTGACTGTTTGATCGATCGTTTGATCAATGGACTCGCCTGCCTGTGTGACGGTCAGAACCATTTTTGAATTCAATTTCGTACGTTCGATGAAACCACCAACATGGTCGAATAGCACTGCGCCTTTGCCGGTTGTGTTTTTCACCTGAACCTTCACCGGACTATTCGGATCGACAACCATTCGCACACTCGGTGTGAGATCGATTCGAGCGAACTTGCGATTCTGGTAGTCCTGCATGCCGCGGAATTCGAGGGTTGAGTTGAAGATCATTTGGCCAGTCGGCGTCTGCACTTCATTCTTCGAAGTCCACTTTGAGCCAACGCCAACCGGGGTCTGAGGCATAATGACGCCGGATTGATTAAACATTTGCTTGAGCGACTCTTCACTGAAGCCTGCCTGACCGACTCCGGGAGCGGTCTTCAGTGTTTCCAACAACTTTGGAGGCACGTTGGTTTGAACAATCTTGCCTGTTGGCAGCATGATCGTTTGAATTTGAGCCTTAATGAGCTCTCCAAAAATCTGCGCCATTGGTGTACCGGCGGCCGTCTTGTCTTTTGACGCACTATCGAATTCGACCTGAACCTGATCGCCCTGCATCATGACGATGCGAATGCGCTTGATGTTTTGAACAATCTCTGCGTTGCCATTGGCGTTGATACGGTTCACAAGCCATTGCGTATCAATGGTTTGCTTCATCGTGCTGCCGATCGCACGACCGTTGTAGTCCATGGACATCTTCATTTCTTGCTGGACTACGTAGTCCAGTCGCTGTCCGGGACGGAACTTCCACTTGAGTTCCTGTTGCTGCGAGAAGGCGGCGGTATCAGACGCGACAACCAGGGCAAGAGCGACAACCGTCGCGCGAGAGAATTGATTCCACATAGGTCTTCCTTGACTTGCGTGGCATTGAGAGAGAGTCACCAACAGTGAGTGCTGGTGGGGTGGATCTGGAATTTAGCCCAGATCGGCAAATCAGGTCCATAGCGGTGTGTGACGCGTCGCAGACTCGTCGCACTATCGCCCAGATAGCCGCGCATGCCTATTCTGTCGGTGCTTCGTCGGATTCCAGGGGAAGGTAGAAGCCACCTTCTTCTAAGGTCAAACCTCCAGCCATTTCCTCGGCTTCTTCGCTGGCTCGGTCGCCCAACTGCTCACTCGATTTCTATTCGCCACATCCTGAAAATAGAGCGACCAATGGCAATGTCGCGGTGGCGACAATCATCCGACGGATGAAACGGCCAAGCCTCTGTTTTCTGGTTGGTTTGGTGATGAGCTTTCCGTCAGAGACTCGAAAGATGCCTTGGACGCAAAGGTCGCCCTTGTGGTCTGCGATCAGTTTCGTGGCCTCTTGAGCGGTTCGGTTCGAGAGGTGATAGACGGATTTGTCGCACTGGGAACAGTGCCGTGACTTGTCGTCGCCGGTCATGTCGTCCCAAGCCACCGGGCACGGATTCGGAATACTGGATCGGTTCAGAATCGGCAATTCGTCTGACATGTGTCGCCTCCCCAAGTGAGAGCCACTGGTGCGTCTCAATATTCCCGGAAAATCGGGTCACTCAGATTCTTCCTGTTCCGTTGGCTCAGCCTCTTCTGGCGGGGCAAGCTTGCCCATTACCTGGCCCATCAACGGCTCTTCCTGTTCAATCAGGACGGTATCGCCCGTCGATGGATCGTGTACTTCCGGATCGGCTGCTATCCACTTCGAGATGGATGCTGGCAAATCATCGGCTGAGCAGCCGGTGAAGAATGTGACCACGGGTAGTGCGACACCCATTACTGCTGTTCGCTGAATCATCCTCAGAAATCTCGCCGCGCGAGTCGGTCGAGTGACGAGTTGATTGTCTGACTTACGGAACGTCGCACGGATG
>JBGCDN010000322.1:0-3366 GCA_045105495.1 Planctomycetaceae bacterium | reverse complement strand
ACGTTAGGTCCGTTGCGTCTTGTGATGCGTTGTAGAAGGATCGCGACAGGTCTGTTTTGACCATGCCCGGCGAGAGCGCGTTCACACGAACACCGTGAGCGGCAAAGTCCTTTGCCGCGATCTGGGCGAAGCTAATGACAGCAGCTTTGCTCGCGCTGTACGGTGGGTCGGTTTGGGAACCGATTTGGCCAGCGACTGATGTGATGAGCAGAACTGACTTGCTGGGCACGTTGCTTTGAAGCAGGGATGGTGCGAAGGCCTGAGTGGCGTTGACGGTTCCCATTAGTGTGACGTCGATGACGCGTTGCCATTCATGCGGCTGGATGGTCCAGAAAGGAAATCCCGTCTTCCCGGATCCACACGCCGCAGCGCAAACAAGGTGATCGATCGAATAGGTCTTAGCCAATGCTTCCAATGCCTCAAAGTCAGCAACATCAACAGTGGCACTGTCGATCCGCTCCGGCGACATCGAGCTCAGTTCGGCAAGCGCGTCTTTGTCGGAGTCGAGCGCGAGGACCCGGCACCCGACCTGAATAAACGATTGCGTGATTGCCCGCCCAAGTCCGTTGGCAGCCCCAGTGATTGCGACTTTCTGATCACTTAAGTCAATTCTCATACCACACACTGGCTCGCTGTATTTCGTTTCAATGGACGGGGCAGTTCGCGGTATCTGAACAGCGTCAGCAAGAAGGCTCTGCTTGTCGGCGGCGTGAACTGTGAGTAACCACCGGGGGTGAACGCACCGCCTGTTGATGGGCAGTCATTAAACGAAAAACGCCCACACCGACCAACGGTCGATGTGGGCATTTGAGTGGGCCTGACAGGAATCGAACCTGCACGTCCTAGGGACACTGGATCCTAAATCCAGCGCGTCTGCCAGTTCCGCCACAGGCCCGGAACTCATGTGTGACTATTAGAATAAGTCTTCGTCTTCGTTGCATGTCCGGGTGACAAACTTTTCGGAGGTTCCGAGAAAACGAAGATTTGGGGTAAGAAAAATCGGTCTATCCCCGTGCTCCGGCCATGTCTTGATGAGAGACCTTCGTTCGCTTCCAGAGGTTCACGCTGACCAGGCCAATTGTAGTGCTCAGCTGCGTGGCAAATGGGCAAGATCTGGCGAGAGTCAGTCCATGAACCGATCTCGCGGCGATTAGCCTCACGAGCCCGCCATCCCATTGTCGCCGCCGCAAATGATGAAGCGGAACGCTTCTTAGACGGATCGAGTGATGCCGCCGTCGACTCGGATATTCTGGCCGGTCATGTACTTCGCTGCGTCGGACACAAGGAAGGAGACGGTCTTCGCAATTTCGTCTGTCGTACCGTATCGCTGCATGGGAATGCGGTCGAGGAATTGCTGTTTCTCAGGCAGGCTGTCAATGAATCCCGGAAGCAGGTTGTTCATCCGGATGTTTTGGCTGGCATATTCATCAGAAAATAACTTCGTGAACGACGCCAAAGCTGCACGCATCGCGGCCGATGTCGGGAACGCGGGATCTGGTTCGAAGGCAGCGAATGTCGAAATGTTGACAATCGCTCCGCCGCCGCGTTTGGCGAGAATCGGAGTTACCAATCGAGCGACACGTACGACGTTCAGGAAATAGACGTCCATTCCCGAATGCCATTGTTCGTCGGTGATCTCGAGAACGTCACCTTTCGGTCCATGACCCGCGCTGTTGACGACGGTGTCGATGCCGCCGAACTCGCTTACCGTCATTTCGACGAGACGAGACAGATCGTCAACGTTTTGATTGGAACCAGTGACACCGATACCTCCGAGCTCCTTCGCGAGTTCCTCGCCACGACCTGAAGAAGAGAGAATTGCCAGCTTGTAGCCATTGCCAGCTAGCTCACGAGCCACGGCGGCACCCATGCCGGTGCCAGCCGCTGTTAGAAGTGCAACTTTGGTGTTTGTCATGAGAGGGTGTTCGAGCTGCTACTGGTCAGCTTTTTTGGGCGCAATGTCGAGGCAAAGCAGTTGCTTTTCTCGACGGAGATATAAACGGCCTCGCGAAAGTACTGGGGCTGTCCATGCCTGATTGCCAATCTGGCGATACTCGGCGCGAGAGATTTCTTCGTAGCTTTTTGAGTTCACTTTTGCCAACGCTAACAGGCCACGTTCACCAAGGATGATGAACTTGTCGCCGACGAGAATCTTGGAACCGCGTCCGAAAACCGGTCTCGGGACCACCTTGCCTGTCTTCTCACTGACGTACGCTCGCTTTTCGTTATCGACGACGATTCGTCCCATGACCTCAGGATCGTATCCAGTCGTCGACCAGCTGACCTTCCCGGTTTCTAGGTCGATGCAACGCAGTTCGCCTTCGCTTTCATGTCGACCAGAGAATCCGTAGGCATGGTCACCGACAACGATTGGTGTCGACCAGTGAGCCAGCAAGTTCCTTTGATTCTTCCACAGCTCGCTAACTCCATTTCCATCATCGTTCACTTGCAAGAGAACCGATCCCATACGGTACGCCGCTGAGATCAGTACTTTGTTTCCGATCACTACGGGCCGAGCTGCATTGGCAGACTCATGAACTGGAGACCGGAACCAGTATTTGAATCGAGTCTTTCCTGTGTCCGGGTCCAGCGAGACCAGCCCCTGCCTCATCAGGCATAGCAGGTGACGCTTGCCGTTGATCGTTGCCGCAATCGGTGACGAATAGCTGACGAGCATTTCTTCACCGGACCATTCGTAGGCTCCGCGCTTCGGCCTCGCGGCTCCGTCCCACGTGTCCTTGCCGACCGAAGACCAGAGAGGCTTTCCAGTCTTCGAATCGAAGGCGGCAACTCCTGAGTTCGGCGGACCAACGGCGAGAACAATGAGCTTGTCGCCTTCCAGTACTGGTGTGCAACCGATGCCGAAGAAGTTGCGAGGGATCTCGTAGTCCTTCTGAAGATCACGGCTCCAGATTTTCTTGCCTGTGCTCAGATCAACGCAGGCAAGGTGCCCACCGGCTCCGAGCGTGAAACACTTGTCTTCGGTCAGGATAGGCGTGCATCGAGGCCCATTGCTGTAACCGTACGGGTCGCTGTAGTCAGAATCGACCGCGTAGCCCCAAAGCTTCTTTTGAGTTTTGGAATCGATGCACTGCACGATCTCTTTGTCACCAAGCCGGTGATGCACCACGATCCGATCACCGCGAATCGAGGGTGCTGAGTAGCCGCTGCCGAGTTTCAATTCCCACAACAGTTTGGGACCGCTCTCGGGCCATGCCTCCAGAATCTCGGTTTCTGCTGCGACACCCGTGTGGTCCGGGCCCAAGAACCATGGCCAGTCGGAACCAAGCGACGACTCCTGGGCTGCGGCAACACCACAACACAATGTCAGCAGCAGTGCGGTTGGGAAGCGGTTCATGTCAGCTA
>JBGCDN010000321.1:0-5449 GCA_045105495.1 Planctomycetaceae bacterium | reverse complement strand
TGTGGGAGCCCGCAGATTTCCGGTCGGACCAAGCATCAATTTGCACAACGCATCGTCATCCAAATCATCCTTCTTCAGATTAACGACCGTGACCTTCTTCCCCTTGGCAACCGTCAGCTTGCTCACATCTTTCAACAGCGCGAGTGCGTCGTCGCGACCGTATTTGGTCTTGGTCGCGTTCACTTCGTCTTTGATTGTCGCATCATTCTCGGCAAGGAACCCCTGCGCTTTCTTGCAGGAGGTTCAGCCCGGGCGGTGGTAAGACCAGTCAATTTTCGCCATCAGTAGAGTCTCTCTCTCAGAGGGGTAAGTCTGTTTGCGAGGGAGTATAGACCGAAGACGTTTGCAGACTGAAATCGAACTCAGAATTCTTCTCGATCCATCGTCGGGAATTTGCGGTCGGCCAATCCCCCCCAACGCCGATACTGAACCGCCGACCACAATAGACTGCAGATGTGTTCCCACTTTCCCGCCTTTCCACGCTATAATCTCCATGAAAGATCTGCGTGTTCGAAGGAGAATGCGATGGACGGTTCGCGAGCAATGAAGTTGTTACTGATGGTTGGCTTGGCCGCATTCGTTGTGGTTGTGGGTAGTCGAGCCTTTCTGGACTATCAGCCTCCGGTTCCCGGAGAACCCTCGCTTGCCGAAACAACAGCCGAGCCCGACGGACGTCCGACAAAGCGAACCACCAACGATTCGCTCGAAGACAACGAACTCGTGCAGGACCGAATCCGTCGACTGCAGGCAGTCATTCGCAGTCAGCGCTCAGAGTTGGCTGATCTCCGGCCAAAAGCGACGCCTCCAGCTAAGAAGAACATCAAGGCTAACAAAGTCGACAGCAAGAAAAGCGGCTTGCTGTCGCGCCTGCCAGACCTCTCTGTTTTTGGTGCTGCAGAAAGTTCTGAGCTTTCCAAAGAAGAACTTTCTGACCAGCTTGCTCGCTTGCGCGAGATTTCCATCGAACTGAAAGACCAGCTGCAGTCTGCAGAGACGGTTGTTGAGATGCAGTCGTCCGAAATCGACGACCTTCAGGAAGAAATCGAAGTTGTTCGCGAACGCCTGAGTGCTCTCACAGACGAGCAGTCCGAGACCGACGAAGTACTAGAAGAAATGCTCGCCGAGTCGCGCGACATCGAGCGAACCGCGCGACGGGTTTTGGTCGAACTTGGGCCGCCAGCGGTCGCAATGCTGCTAACGCTCGGCGACGACGAACGCGCTCACGTGCGACGTTGGGTTCGCGACATCATTGCAGAAACCACTCGCGGCGAAGACCCAGCCGAAGCGCCATAAACACCGACAGGTTCGGAAGACCGATTGTCAAAACGGCTTGGTTGGTTCAGTGGTTCGCATCTGACCGGCGAGCAAGACACGCTGCTGTTCAACGATGACATCAAACTCCGCGGTTTGATCTGCGTTCCAGCACAGCAGCGAACTGATGACAAGTTCCTTCAAATACGCGAAGGAAAACTCGTTGGTCGTTTCTGCCGTTTTCAGTATCGAATCGCCCGACCAAGCCAATCGATTCTCAAACTTCCTGCGCCAGCTTTCAAGAAATCGTTGCCTCTGTCCTTCCGTTGGCAAATGGAAATGGTACTTCCGGTCGAAGCGACTCGGGCGGTCGATGATTGCCGAATCAATACGGTCGGGGTGGTTCGTCGTCGCCAGCAAAATGAGTCCGTGATTCTTTTCGAACCCATCCAGTTGATTTAGGAAGAACGACTGATTTCCCTCATCCACCAGCGAATCCAGATCCTCCATGATGAGCACTGAAGGCCGCAGCTCCCTCGCCCGGTCGAACACCATCTTTAGCAATTGTTCGCTCTCAAGGTACTGATGCTTCAAACTCTGAACGTACATCGCGGGAACCCCGAGCTCTTTCACAAGAGCGCGGACACAATGTGTTTTTCCATTACCCGGCGGCCCAATCAACAAGGCTCCACGTCGCCACGAGAGCCCAAGGTCGACGTACTGCTGTTCGGACTTAAGGAACCGGCCAAAGTCTTCTCGAATCGCAGTCTTCAGGTCTTCATCGAGAATGAGATCGTCGAACGAACTTTGCTGAACGGTTCGGTACAGCTCACGACTTCGCCCCCAATGTGCCCCGCTAAACACAAGCAGTGCATCTCCAGGATCATTTGTCTTTCGGGCAACATCCAGCATGAAGTTGTCAGCAACTTCTTCCGTTTCAGCGATCACCCAGGAGCGATCCTGATGACCACAGCTCGTCTCCCACGACACATATAGAACGAATAGAACAACATCGTTCCATTGCACTCGCCAAGACGCCATGTGCGATTGTTCGAACAACTGATCGTAATCTTCTCCGCCCCAACACTTGGAAATCAGCGGCTTCGGTTCAGTCAGCAACTCCGTCGAGCAAAGTCCCAGTTTCTCGTATTGTTGCACATCGACTGAACTCGACATGACGATACTTGAGCCTGGCAACTGTTCACGTAGAGCGTGGTCGATCGCTAACGGAATATCGAATGGCTTGTCTTTGAAAACGTTGACCAGGAAGTCGGCGGGCAGTTCGAGATTCATACGCACACGGTTTTCAGAGAGAGAGGGTTCCCGGCAGACGGACAACGCTTTCATCGCCTTGGTTCGGCTGTTCCATTTCCGCATCGAAGACTGGGGCGATGGGACGACGCTCTCACTTCATCGCCGAACCCAAGCTCAGCTGTGTCGAAAGGGCTGAATTCGAGTCATATTCGCGTTCCTACCCAACCGATAAACACGGACTTACAATCCGCTGATTGTAAACCGTGGTTTCCACCAGTTGCAGTGCCCAATCTCAATCACTCAAGACAGACACGATGTTCCAAGCCGTCAAAGACGCCGATTTCATCTCCGGCGAACACCAGATCCTGAAGTTCTGGGAAGAACAACAAATCTTCGACAAGCTCCGCGCGAAGAACCGCGGTGCGAAACGCTGGAGCTTTCTGGATGGGCCAATTACGGCCAACAACCCGATGGGTGTGCACCACGCGTGGGGGCGAACCTACAAGGATGCCTACCAGCGGTTCTTTGCAATGACAGGCCACGACCAGCGATACCAAAACGGTTTCGACTGCCAGGGCTTGTGGGTCGAAGTTGAAGTCGAAAAGCAGCTGGGGCTGGGCAGCAAGAACGCGATTGCGGAATACGGCATCGATAAGTTCGTCAACGAATGCAAACGCCGCGTTTTGAAGTTTGCTGCACGCCAGACCGAACAGTCGCAGCGACTCGGCTACTGGATGGACTGGGACCGACCGGACGAACTCCGCAAGCTCTCGCAGGCGGTCGGTACCGACGAACCAATTGAGTTCACTCTACCCAACGGCGACACGGTGACCGATGTTGCTCATCGAACTGTCGAGAAGCTCGGCAACCCGGAATGGGGCGGCAGCTACTTTACGTTCTCAACGAACAACAATGAGACCATCTGGACGTTCCTCAAAAAGTGTTTCGAACGCGGCAAGATCTACCAGGGTCACGACGTCATGCCATGGTCGGGCCGCGGTGGAAGTGCGTACTCGCAAATGGAGATCGCTGAAGGCCGCAAGCTGACGACGCACAAGTCGGTGTTCGTTCGGTTCCCGTTACGCGATCGCGAGAACGAGTTCATACTCGTGTGGACAACAACTCCGTGGACGCTGACCAGCAACACAATCGCCGCAGTCAACCCGGACCTGGACTACGTCAAACTCCAAGCAAAAAAAGACGACGCAGTTTACTACTTCGCAAAGGAGAACCTGAACTTCCAGCGCCTTGCCAGCGAGTTCAAAGACGGTTTCGGTCGTCCCGAATGGAAGTGGCCAAAGGACGTTCCAAAACTGAAGACACTCGCGCAGATATTCAAAGAACAAGGTGGCTTCGAAGAGCTCGGAACTGTCAAAGGCGCCGAACTGGTTGGTCTTGCATATGAAGGTCCGTTCGACGACCTCGAAGCGCAGCATAAACCCGGTGGCTGGTCGGCAGAACACGCCAGCGGACTCATCGCAGTCGACGAATCCACCCCAAGCGCTGCTGCATTCCACAGAGTCATCGACGGCGGTCGAGACTCGCGAGGAAACGCACACGTTGTCGCGGGTGAAGGAACCGGCATTGTCCACATGGCTCCCGGTTGTGGCGACATCGACCACAAAATCGGTGTCAGTATCGGCGCCCCCGTCATCGCACCACTGGGTGAAGATGGAAAGTACATCGGAGGCTTTGGCGACTTCACAGGCAAAGAAGCCAGTGACCCGGCAACCGCCGAACTCGTGTTCGAAAAACTACGCGAGAAAGGGCTCCTCGTCGCGGTCGAAACGTACCCGCACATCTACCCACACTGCTGGCGAACAGGCGACGAACTTGTGTTCCGCCTGGTCGATGAGTGGTTCATCAACATGGACTGGCGCGACGAAATCAAGGACGTCACGCGTGAGATCAATTGGTTGCCAAAATCGATCGACGGCCAGAACCGTGAAGTCGAATGGTTGACCAACATGGGCGACTGGATGATCTCCAAGAAACGCTTCTGGGGACTCGCCCTGCCCATCTGGGTCAACGAAGACGATCCCACCGATTTCGAAGTCATGGGTTCACTTGCCGAACTCAAAGACCGAGCGATTGAAGGTTGGGATGGCTTCGAAGGCAACACTCCGCACCGACCGTGGATCGACGGCGTGATCATCGAGAGCCAAAAGAACCCCGGTCAGAAGATGCGTCGAATCGAAGACGTCGGTAACCCTTGGCTGGACGCGGGCATCGTCCCGTTCTCGACAATGTCTTACAACGAGAACAAAGAAGAGTGGAAGAAGTGGTACCCGGCCGACCTGGTGACGGAGTGCTTCCCCGGCCAGTTCCGCAATTGGTTCTATTCCATGTTGTCGCTCGGCACGATGATGCGGTACGACGAAACCGACGATGCGAAAGAGAAGCGGCCGTTTAAGAACCTGCTCGGGCACCGTCTGGTGGCTGATGAAACCGGCCAACCGATGCATAAGTCAGACGGAACCGCGATCTGGTTCGAAGAAGCCGCCGAACAGTTGGGTGTGGACACTCTCCGCTGGATGTACCTCGCCCAGAATCCGGCGGTCGATCTGAAGTTCGGCCTCCGGCATCCGGACGATCCCGTCACCCTCAACACACCTGACGGCCCTATCTCCGAAACCAAAGAAGGCGCCCCGACTTGCAAGGTTACCAGCACACCGGCCGATGAGATCCGCCGGCAAGTCTTGATCCCACTTTGGAACTGCTACAAGTTCTTCGTGGACTACGCGATCGCGGACGAGTTCGATGGTTCTGCTGATTTGAGCCCCGTCACCGATCGGCCAGAGATTGATCGCTGGATCCTGTCGAGCCTGCAAAGCCTCTGTGAAACCGGCAACCGCGAGTTCGCCGCATTCAACGCTCCCGGCTTCTGCAAAGCTGCTGCCGATTTCATTGACGACTTGTCCAACTGGTACATCCGCCGCAACCG
>JBGCDN010000320.1:0-3603 GCA_045105495.1 Planctomycetaceae bacterium | reverse complement strand
GCGATGCGTTCGAGACCTACCTGCGAATAGCTCGGCAGTTTGACGGTATGATTGGGCCCTTCCGGACCAATCAGAACAGCTCGATCAATGTGTTCGCCGTGCCTGCGGATTGTTGCCAATGCAAGGTGAGAACCGTAGCTGCCACCCCAGAGTGAGATCTTCTCGAAGCCAAGCTTCTGCCGAATCACATTGATATCGTCCGCACTTTCAACGGTCGTGTAGCCACGAAGGTCGATACCTTTCGCTTTCCACTTCTTCGCTTCTTCACGATAGATGCGTTTCTGTCGAGCCAACGATTTCGCCGGATCACATGGTTCATCAAGGGGCGTTTTGAAGTCGACGACGGCTTCCATGTCGGGTTCTGATCGTCCCGTGCCTCGCTGATCGATCGCAACGATGTCGCCGCCCATCCACTGAAGGTACTGCTGTCCGCCACCAACCAAGGCGTTCATCACCATACCGATGCTGTCGCCGCCGGGACCACCAGCGAGCGGGAACACTGGCGTACCTTTGGTCTTGAGCGGCGATTTAACGTGCATATACGCGAGCGTGATTGTCCGGGTGTCTGGATCGCTTCGATTCTCCGGAACCTCCACGGTTCCATACTCCACTGCAATCTCACTGCCATCACGCGACTTGACTGTTTGCGGTCCGACTTTGAAGTCTTCCTGAGCCAACGCGAACGAAGACAGCAACACCGACACAAACAGAAGTCTGATTGAAACAAACATGTGATCGCTCCATTGATTGGACTGTCATTGTACATACCATGTATGCATACTGAGTATCTATTCGAGAGAGTTACAGATTCCTGGAAGTTTTCTCCAATTATTCTCGTCGTTCGCTGAATCACAGGCTGACCATGAGCATTCCCAACAGCATTCTGGCACTACTTTCACACTCGCCGCTTCACGGCTATGGGTTGAAGACTCGCTTCGAAGAGAGCACGGCCGAAACGTGGCCTTTGAACGTGGGTCAGGTCTATACGACTCTTCGGCGACTGGAACGCGATGGGCTGGTCGCCCCAAAGGGCGAAGGCGACGCCGCTCAGCAGGTTTGGAAGATCACACGAGCCGGACGCAAGTCGCTCACCGATTGGTTCAGCACGCCGGTGACGGCTCCGACACGGAACGAACTCGCGATCAAGGTTCTGCTTGCGGTCACGGCTGAACGAAAAGATGTCAGCGACATCATTCAGCAGCAACGTACGGCCACCATGGAATTGTTGCAGCGATACACCCGACACAAGAAAGACGCTCACAAGAGCAAAGACATGCCCTGGCTGTTAGCTCTTGACGCCTTGATTTTAAAAGCGGAAGCCGAGATTCGCTGGCTGGATCTCTGTGAACAACGACTGAAACGCCGCAAGTGATGGAGGAACACTCTGTGAATACATCGACGACAAAAGAGCTGGAATCGCAATCGGCTCAGGCAGATACAACGCCTTTGCTGCAATTGGATGGCGTCGGGAAGACCTTCGGTTCTGGCCATATCGCTGTAGAAGCGCTCAAGCCAGTCTCGTTAACGATCCGCCGGTCTGAACTCGTTGCCATCATGGGGCCGTCTGGTTCGGGCAAATCCACACTGCTGTCTCTGTCCGGAGCGCTGGACGAACCGACTGTTGGTCGAGTTCTGGTGAACGGCGAGGATCTTGCCACGCTGTCACGTAAAGCGATTTCTATCCTAAGACGCCGCACGATTGGCTACGTGTTCCAGGAATTCAATCTGATGGTTGGGCTGACTGCACTGGAGAACGTGCAACTGCCATTGGAGCTGGACGGAGTTGCGATTCGTGAAGCCAAGGCGGAGTCCATGGCGGCTCTCGAACGCCTTGAAATCGCAGATTTGGCAGACCGCTACCCGGACAACCTTTCCGGCGGAGAACAGCAGCGAGTCGCAATCGCCCGCGCGTTTGTTGGTCCGCGAACACTCTTGCTGGCCGACGAACCAACGGGTTCTCTGGATTCCGCAACCGGCGATGTCGTCATGCGCATGTTGCGCGAGCAGTGTGATGAAGTACGAAGGGGTTTGATGGTGACTCACGATGCCTCGCACGCCGCGTGGGCCGATCGAGTCATCTTTATCAAGGATGGATTTGTGGTTTCAGAGACGGGCAACGACCAAAGTTTTGGCACCTCGACGTGACGCCTTGCTGGCGGCAAGTTGACTAGTCCTCGTAGTGGAAGAGGCCACGAGTCCTCGGCGTTGCTCAAACGTAGAGGCTCGGATTCGTTGCCTTATCCACTACGGACTTTCGATTCGCTAACGCAGACTCTCACCAAGAATTGACACCCTGACCCGGCACTCAAAGGAACACAGATGTTGCGATCTTGTCGATGGCTGAAAGCAGTCTGGCGGACGGAATTCCGCAACGTCGTGTTCAACCCATCACGGCACGTACTGGTGTGTTTGCTAATCGCCATCCCAATCGCTGCGCTGGTCGCGGGGGCGAACTTTCTATTCGTCACAGACCCCACCAACGCAGAACGCGCGACGAGTGAAATGGGGCGGGCGGATTTACGAGCTGATGTTGGTGGTTTGTTGACTGTGACTGAACTTCGACAGCAGTTGCCTGCTGGTTCACAAGTTGAAATTGTCAGTCGAAACATTGACGAAGTTCGCGTGCCGGGCCGGTCGATGGATGTGCAATCGTGGCGGATGGACCTTGCAGGCCTGGCGAATGGAATGTTGGACATCGTCCGCGGTAGCGCTCCGCAGAGTGATGCCGAAGTTGCTGTTTCTGAGCGGCTGCTTGCGTCGCTGGATTTACAAGTCGGCGACTTGATCACGATCCGTGATAGCCAAGCTAAAATCGTTGGTGTCGTTGAGAACCCCGAAGATCTCGATGCGCCGGTTTTGCTTCGAGCTGCATTGAACGCCGGGTTTGTGGAAATGGCGTTGGTGGCTCTTCCCGCTGGCGCAGCTGCATCACCCGTTCAGATCGATTCGGTCCGAGTGACGACACGCGATGATGTCGCCCTCGGCTTCGCGGATATCGATGGATTCATGCTGATCGCCATCTTCGGCTTCGCTGAAGCTGCGCTGGTGATCGCGGCTGCGTTTGTCGTTGGACTCCGCAGACGGCAGCGAGAAATCGGCCTGCTAGCGTCTTGCGGAGGCTCGCCATTTCAGGTTCTGACATCCGTTGTTGCGTCGGCGTTTCTGATCTCACTTGCTGCCGCTGTGATCGGAACCATCGTGGGTGTTCTGGCTGTTCGAGTCGGCTATCCATGGTTTGACGAATTCAAAGGTCGTCGTTGCGGAGACTTCGAAGTCTGTTGGGGCCGACATGCGTTTGCAGTGACCCTCGGGGTTCTCACCGGTGTCATCGCCGTAACACTGCCAGCGATCGCTGCCGCTCGACTACCAATTCGAACCGCGTTATCAGGTCGCCGACCGCCACCGCGTGGTTCCGGCCGCTTTATGTTGGTTGGATTCATCCTGGTCGCAACAGGAGTCGCGCTGGTCTGGTACGCGCCGTCGTTGATGCGACGAGACGGGTCGCGGTCCGGAGACAATTCAGCGATCCAAGCCATTCTGGCCGGATCGATCTTGGGTGTCCTTGGTTTTGGCCTTTGGAGTCCATGGTTGCTGGGACGGTTC
>JBGCDN010000319.1:0-12977 GCA_045105495.1 Planctomycetaceae bacterium | reverse complement strand
GAGCTCACCCGTGGATGACAGAACCGCAAGTTGTCCGCCGAACGCATCGGCAACGATGATTTGTTTGTCAGGCAGTTCTGCCATTAACAGCGGCTGAAACGATAGAAATGTCGAGCGTACGAAAGTCAGTCCGTCCTGGTTCAGTGAGACAACATCAACTCGCTTCCCCCAGCGACTGCTGACAAATGCTGTTGCTCCATCGTCGGTTATTGCGATGCGTTCTGGCCGCGAAACTTTGAGTGTCGTGGTTGGTGGACCTATCGATGCCTGCAAACGCACGACTGTTTCAGCCACTGGATCGATCGCTACGAACCCTCCGTCTGGATGTGATGCAAAGTCGGTCAGCTGAGTGCCAATCGAACGTGTCGCTCGGAGTTCTAAAGTCGTGGGGTCCAGTGTGTGGACGGCTCCATTCTTCGCATTCGCAACGAAGACGGCGTCCCCGGAAGCAACGATTCGAATTGGTTTTGCAAACTGCGGCGCGTCTGCCGCCAGTACGCACGCCATGAGTAGGCTTAGTCCGGTCATCTGCACACCGTTCCATGGTTCCGTTAAGTAGGCCAAGCTCCAGACGGGCTGGCCAGAAGCTGGAACCAGTATAACCGGAATAACCGTTGGGCAGTCGAGGGGGCGTTTCCGTTTTCACACGTTCCGCGGTTTCCGGTGCGACCTACGCTTTTTGGACAGACCGTTGGCCAAGTTCGAATACCCGAGGCACGTGATGGCAGGAACCAGTAAGAAAGACAATAAACGCGGAACGAACCTTTACGTTGACAAGAAGGTTCAGGGAACACTCGCCCGGCGCGTGATATTTCACTTCATCATGTTCATCTTTGTTGGGGCTGCAGTCGGTCTGTTTCTGCAATTTCTCAGTGATCCATTCAAGCCACTAAGAACGCACATGGATACGTTTTGGTCTCAGAGCGGACCATACGTCATCGCCATGCTTTGCATGCTGCCAGTGTTTATCAAAGACACCGTGGCTCTGACTCACCGAATGGCTGGCCCGATCGTTCGCCTTCGTGGTCACATCAGGTCAATTTCAGACGGTGAAGATGTTCCACCACTGAAGTTTCGCGATGGTGACTTCTTCTCAGACGTCCCTGACATGTTCAACAACATGATGGACGTCGTGACGCGGAACGACCGCGACAATCTCGACCAACTACTCGAACGCGCAGCGCAGGTTGTTGGTGCCGAAGACACTGCTGAAATGGACCAGGTCGCCATTAGCAGCTAGTAACTACCGGTTGCACCAGAGTGCTTCGTTTCGTTGAGCAGCAGCAAACCTCCAATTGAACCAGCCATGCGCTACGTTCGCGATGTTGGTTTTGGTATCGTTTGAAAGATACTGAACAATCGCTGGAGGCTGTCGTGACGGGAATCGGTATCATTGGAATTGGCTTCATGGGTTACACCCACTTTGAAGCCGCTCGTAAACTCAACGGTGCAAAAGTTACGGCGATTGCCACCCGTAATGAGAAGAAGCTGGCCGGTGACTGGAACGGAATACAGGGCAACTTTGGTCCACCCGCCGGGCAGGTCGATCTGACCGACGTCGGTTGCTACAGCGACTACAAACAGCTTCTCGCCGATCCAAATGTGGACCTTGTCGATATTTGTCTGCCGACAGATATGCACGAACAAGTTGTCATGGATGCGATTGCGGCGGGTAAGGCAACGATTGTGGAGAAGCCGATAGCCATCGATCTTGATGCCGCCGATCGGATGGTCAAAGCAGCAAAAGACGCTGGCGTTCCGTTACTCGTTGGCCACGTCCTTCCATTCTTCCCAGAGTTCGCTTACGCAGCCGATGCGATTACCAGCGGCAAGTTCGGAAAGCTGAAAGCGGCGCATTTGCGACGCGTAATCTGCAAACCAGACTGGTCTGCAGACATGTCTGACTTTCGGAAGCTTGGTGGCTGGGGCATTGATTTGCACATCCACGACAACCACTTCATTAGTCACGTCTGTGGTGTGCCCAAGGCCGTGTTCTCTCGTGGGCTGCTTCAGGATGACTTCGTCAATCACGTTCATTCTCAGTACGTGTTCGAAGATCCTGATCTTGCTGTTACGTGTGTGAGTGGTGGCATAGCGGCCAGTGGACTCGCGTTTGGACACGGGTTCGAACTCTATCTTGAAGAAGCCACCATCATGTTTGATGCGGGCACGCTGGATGGCGAATGGGTTGTGAACACGCCGCTTCGACTCATCACGAACGATGGTGTGCAGGTTCCTGATCTAAACGCGAGCGGAGAATGGTGCGCAGCGTTTACGGATGAACTTCAGGTCGCTGCCGATTCCCTGGTTTCGGGGAAGGAACCCCACATCCTGTCAGGCGAACTCGCCCGAGACGCACTGCGGGTGTGTTTTGCAGAAGCGAAGAGGATTGGCTCAGGCCCGATGCAATCCGTGTAGGGCACCGTCCCTCGCATCGGTGTGCTAATCGTTGCGAGGCGGTTCCTCATATCTGTCTTGCAACTGGGCCTGTTTGATGGAGCGTTTCTCAGAGTTGTTCGGTTTTTGAGAACCTAACCGAGTGCGTTCTGTCTTCCAGTCATTAGTATCTTCCAAAACTGTGGCTGAGAGCCAGGAAAGCTGGCACGAAGCGAGACCGCTGCGATAAACGCGATGTGACTGATCGACTTGTTCCATGCTTGAAAACCTACCTGTCCGGAAACTCGAATACGACGGCCTGACCATCGAAGGCTACTCACGCGCGGCTGTGCAGAGTTATTGGCGTATTCCGGAACTTAAACTCGGCTTTGATGTTGGTGGCAGCCCATGGTCCTTCATGGGCACGCAGACTCTGTTCATCACACACGGTCACCTCGATCATCTCGCCGCACTACCCGTCTACGTCGCGCGGCGTCGGATGATGAAGATGGAACCGCCGACGGTTTATGTCCCGATAGAGATTCGCGACAACGTCGATCGTCTTCTCAAAGCATGGCAACGCCTTGATCGCGGGCGAATGATGGTGGACCTGATTGGTGTCGAACCAGGTCAGGAGCTTGAGCTGTCTCGCGAACACGTCGTGACAGTATTTCGCACGAAGCACACCGTACCGTCCGTCGGCTACCTTGTGTGGGATCGTCGCAGCAAGCTGAAGAAGGAGTACGTTGGCCTTGCCGGTGAAGAGATTCGAGACCTGCGACTGGCGGGAACCGATGTTACTGAGGAACTGCGGTCACCGCTGGTGTGCTATGTCGGAGACACGGCTCCATCGGGGCTCGACAATTACGAATCTGTGTACAAGGCAAAGATTCTCATCACAGAGCTGACGTTCTTTCGTCCGGAACACCGCCGGGAGAAAATTCACAAGTTCGGTCACACGCACATCGACGACATTATCGAACGGGCTGAGAAGTTCGAGAACGAACTGATCATCGTGACGCATTTCAGCACCCGCTACCACGAGCGAGAAATTCGTCGCGTTGTCGAACAACGCATGCCCGAACAAATCCGCGACCGCGTCCATCTCTGGATCTGACCACGGCGTTTCTTGTGGCGTCCCTAAATCGATTGATACTCCGAGCGGGCCGCGTTAGTTCCCCAACACGCGACCCGTCGGTGGAGTACCAACAAGGTTAAACGATCGCCGACCGACTTCCTTACCGCTGCTCTCAAGAACGAATTCGTACCGACCAGGCTTCGTGTCGAATCCAATGTGGTAGTAGAAGTCGCAGCGGAACATTTCTCGGGTGGCGTAGGTTTGCATCTGATGAACAACGTCGCCGTCTTCATCAACAAGATTGCACTCGAGCACAAGATCCTCGTGCGGCGGGTTCAGACTAGTCTGAGCTAACACGACGTCGCCGTAGGTGAACTCTGATTTTGAGCTCACGAGGTTGCCACCAATCGCTGTGGTTCCAATGTCGAATGAGAAGAACTTGTCTCGCTCAAGAAGCTGCCTTGAGGGGGCCAGCATTTTGGCCGCTTCATCTGCGGGGATTTCGACCAGTTGCGTCAGCCCGTTTGGGTTCCGTTCGCCGTACAGGTCGGTTCGATGTTCGATTTCGATTCCGAGTACAACAGCCAGCCCGGCAATCATCATGAACGCAACCCCAGCCGGCATGCGCAGGAAGCCTGGAATCCATTCAATGGGCTGGGCTTCGAGATCGGAATCCGTGTACCGCATTGGACGCCAGCCACTTCGCCGGCGGAAACGACGGTAAAGTCGAGCAAGCACTTGGACATCACTCTCACGAAGGAATGCGAAGTACAAGCACACACACACCATTGGGAACACATACAGTCCAAGCAGGATGTTCGTGCCGAGGTGGAACATGAATCCGATAAACAGCATCACCGGCCGCTGCCATCCACTCCACACTGTGAAGATGAAACAAACTTCCCAGATGATGGTGGCGTAGGCGGAGACGATGAGAACTGCTGGCATCAAGGCAACATATTCGCCGATCGGATTACTGAAGTTCACGTTCGTCAGCATCCAGTACTTCATCTGGTCGCCACTAAAGAATGCTTCTGTCTGCATCTTTGTAAAGGCGGCGCCGAAGTACATAAACGCGACAAGAAACTGAATCATTCGGGCTTGCCAGACGGCCACTTTGGGCCGATCTATGTTGGGTTCTCCCGGCCACAGATTTGCTCGCCGTCGGTTTGCCAGCCAGCTATCGACTGACCAGATCGCTCCGGAGTTCGCCACGCACATGACAAGCATGGCGTCTGTTGCAATGACGGAATACTTCGTCATTGTGCTAATCGAATCCAGCGCGTTGAAGTAGGTGTAAAGCACCGTTCCGACCACGCAGGAAATGCGAGTCATCCAGCCAGCTGAAGTGGCCAGCAAGCAGTAGATCATTAGCACGTACAACCCGACAGCAGCATTTGCGGGCAGTTCGGGCAGCATGTCGCCCCAGCCGTAAATGGTGGAAAGTTGGCATACAGCTCCGTCGGCTGTGTACAACTCTCGAACACGCGGCAGTCGCTGCAGCATGGGAACAAGAATCACTAACGGAAACAAAATCCGTAGTAGCGCTAGGCCGTATGGAACTTCCTCCTCAAAGAAGAAGTTTGAGATACGTTGCTTTACGGTGTCGAGGATTCCGTTTTTTCGAATGCCGTCCATGGTTCGCCCCTTTGCCACTTCCTGTAGCTAAGCCAATGATTTAGCGCTGCGTTTGAGTTGGCAGCAGTACGACTAGTTCCCTTTCGGGGCCATCGATCGACTGTTGGAATTGATAGTGAAGAATGGCTTAACGGTCGCTGCCTGTCGCTGCAGACGAGGGTTATCGGCGACAGATCGAACGACCTGAAGCTGCAGCCATTTCGGACGACATTCCGTTTTCGTGCCATCCGACGCGTAGACGCCACTGACGTTATAGTACTTCACCGGAACTCTTGGTTCGTTGAACTTCTCGTTCCAAATGTCGTCTGGCAGGTTGTATCGCTTGGACCAAACCTCTTCGACGACATACACGTTCGTGATCGGTTCGTGTTCTGTATGCGCGAGGTTGTTGCGGATCAATTCTGGCATCAGATGATCGTTTACGTCGTAGTGCCGACGTTCGAGGTCGCCGAATGGGTTCAGTTCTCCCCATGGCGGAGGCGAGACTTTGTAGTACCGCCCGCTCTCACCTTCTGCGATGACTTCGAGCCGCGTTGAGTACGCGGACCAACCGCAGAACATGTCCCAGACGACGTAATACATCAGCGGATGAGACGCGTTTTTGTACTTCACCGCATGGGCAAACGTGCCCCATGACAACGCACCCAGATAGGCGCAGATGAAAGCGATTGCTCCAAGCCGCTTCATGGTATCCCTGACTCAACATCCGTGTTGGTTGGTTTTCTGTGGTGTCACTGTGCCAGAAAAGTTGCGATCAGGTCAATATGAGCTGCTGATTCCGCCGGTTTGGTCTCCATTCCGGGAACAGTCAGGTTTACTCAGAGTGTTGATAAAACGCGACAATTGCTGGTTTACGACGTAGATTTTCTGAACGAATTATGACGATAGCCGGGCCAGCTAAATTGACGTTCTCGACGCAACGCCTTGTGAATCAACAAGTTGCGACAAGAATGGTCCTGAGATACGCGTGCGGTTTTCCCTTTTCCCGCTGATCCAACCTTGAGCGATCCGCGTTTACTGGTTCGAAATCCTGATCCTACGGAGCGGCCATGAGCAACGACTATTCAGATCATTCCGATGACAACAGTTTCCCGCCGCCGATGGGCAGCCGACCGACGGTGCCACTTCAGAGCTTTCTTCGGAAGAAGAACGCAGCTGTTGGCGTGGTTGGGCTGCTGATTGGCTTGGTGGTCTTTGGCTTCGTGTCTTACACGCAATTCCGAATCGATGTTCCAGCCAAGTCGTTCGCCGTTTTGACACGCAAAACGGGCGAAGACATTACCAACCTTGAAGAAGTGGCACCGGACGAGAACCACAAAGGGCTGCAGCAAGCAGTGCTGACGGAAGGCCGGTACTTCTACAACCCATACACATGGCACTGGTCGGTTCATCCCATGGTGGAGATTCCGCGCGACAAGATGGGTGTCCGTGTTCGGCTCTATGGTGAGGACCTTGGGTACGGCCACTTCGTTTCGACGAACGAACAGCAAAAGGGAATCGTCAAAGAAGTTCTGAAGCCTGGCCGCTACGCCATGAACGCGATTGTCATCGACGGCAAGACTAAGGACATGGTCGGCCAAAAACGCGACCGAGAAGACTACGTCGAGATCATCGAACTTTGGGAACCGACAGTTATCCCCGCTGGTTACCAGGGCGTCGTGACGAACCTTGCCGGGCCAATGCCAGAGAACTCAAACACGTTGCTTGTCGAGAAAGACAAGCGTGGTCCCCAGAAGGAAACATTGGAAGCAGGTACCTATTACCTGAACCCCTACATGTATCGAGTCAACGCGGTTGACTGTCGATCCCAGCGGTTCAACCTTTCACAGCTGAATCAGGACATGGGCTTCCCAAGTAAAGACGGCTTCTGGATTTCTTTGGACGGCATCATCGAGTTCCACATCCAACCGGAAAAAGCGGCCTCGGTCTATGTGACGTACAACGAGGTTGGCAACGACGGTCCAGGGGCCAGTTCCATCTCTGAGGAGATTATCAACAAAGTTATTAGGCCGAACGCTCGATCGTTTTGCCGGTTGCGTGGTTCGAACTCCAGCGGTCGTGACTTCATTGGTGGTGAGACGCGCTCTGCGTTCCAGAAGGAATTCGAAAACGCGATTAGAAATACATGTGAGCAGCAGGGCATTGAAATCGTTCAGGCTTTGATTACTCGCATTAAGCCACCCGAAGAGATTCGAGGGCCGGTACGCGATCGTGAAATTGCTCTTCAGGAACTGGCTCAATACGACCAGCAAAAAATACAACAGCAACAGGAAGCAGAACTGGCAACGGAAAAAGCGCTGATTGAACAACGGACGCGACTGGTTGATGCAGAACGAGAAGTTGTGAAACTTCTGGCCGAAGCCAAAAAGCGACAAGAAGTTGCGACCGCGCAGGCGAATCGTGACCGCGAAGTTGCCGAGAAAAAGCTAGAAGCCGCACGGGACCAGGCCGAAGCTGTGCTGGCCGAAAAGAAGGCTGAAGCTGCGGTGATTGCATTCGCGAACCAGGCGGAGGCGGCGGGTTGGAAGAAATCAGTGGAAGCTCTGGGGAACGATGGCGACGCGTTCGCTCGCTATGTTCTCTACCAAAAGTTGGCTCCCGGTTACCGAAGCATCATGACCAACACCGCGGATTCGCCGTTGATGTCTGTCTTTCAGAGTTTCTCTGATAAGGCCGCGAAGGAAGCTGCACCAGCCGTGGCGAAAAAGCCACTGGTTCAGCAGAAGATTCCAACAGTGTTGGACATGAAGCCTTCGACGACCACCGTGGCAAAACCGTCTGAACCAATTCAGCCAAAGTCCGATGCAGTGAAAGCTAGCGAACCAGCGTCCGAAGGCGCGGAGGCTGTTGAGCCTGCCAGCGGCAAAGCAGAAACCACCGGAACTCAAAAGGGAGGTGACGAAGGCAACTAATCAAATTGCATGACTTGCCCGAAAACACACCCTTCAGACCGGAAACATCATCATGAATAAGAAACGCGTTTTTACAGCTCTCGGCGGATTGGTTCTTCTTGTAGGAGTCGTCGGTGGAAGCCTATTCCACTGGTCCATCAACCGCATCTATGTTGAAGAAGGTTACAGCCTGCAACTGCGATACAAAGGTCCGCTTGTCGTAGGCAAACGCGAACCAGCGAAACGCGGGTACTGGGCAGAAGAAGGTCAGATTGGCGTTCTGCAAAAACTTCGCGGACCTGGCCGTCACTTTTACTGCCCAATTTGGTGGGAAAGAACTCAGGTTCCAGATGTCTTGATCAAGCCTGGTGAAGTTGGGGTCGTGACCTGCAAGCTGGGCGACGATCTACCACCTGGCGAGTTCCTTGTTGATGGAGACATTGGGAACACAAAATTCAAAGGCATCCTGCGCAAGGTTC
This sequence comes from Planctomycetaceae bacterium, assembly GCA_045105495.1. GTDB lineage: Bacteria > Planctomycetota > Planctomycetia > Planctomycetales > Planctomycetaceae > CAYNWT01. The sequence goes on along the minus strand of JBGCDN010000319.1, from coordinate 4,515 downwards.
TGCACCCGGGACGCTATCGAATTAATCCTTACGGCTACGAAGTTGAAGTTGTCGGAGTGAAACGGTTGGAAGACGGTCGGAAGCTGGCAGGCTGGGTTGAAATCCCAACAGGCTACGTCGGTGTGGTCACGAACCTCGCCAACAATCCGGCGATCGGCAAAGTCGCTGGTGTTCAGGAAGATGTTCTTCCACCGGGGATCTATCCAATCAACGGCAAAGAGCAGCAGGTTGATGTCGTGGAAATCGGCTACCGCCACACGACCATTCAGGCGACCAAGCAGCTCACTGCTGATGGCAAGGTCGCGATGGATAGTTCCGGCGAACCGATGTTCTCTGGAAAAGACACTGGAATTGAGTTTCCTTCTTCTGACGGCTTCGAAATCCATATGGACTTCACAGCGGTGTGGGGGCTGCTGCCTTCTCAGGCACCACATGCGATTCGAACCATCGGGAACGTTGCAGCAATCGAAGAGAAAATTGTTGCTCCGCAAATCGCATCGATCTGTCGTAACAAGGGTTCCGAATTCAAAGCCGTTGAATTGTTGGTCGGGGCAGACCGTGAACGGTTCCAGCAGGAAACGCTGACAAGCTTTCAGAAAGAACTGAGTGCAAAGGAAATCACTCTGCTTTACGGATTGGTCCGCCACATCTACATCCCGCAAGAAGTGCGTAAGCCAATTCAGACTGCGGTGATTGCTGAAGAGCTTGGTAAGACGCGTGGGCAGGAACAGTTGACCGCGAAGGCTGAAGCAGCATTTCGTGAAGCTGAGAAAGGCGTCGAACTTGAAAAGGAACGCGTCGATGTGGATACCGAAAAGCTGTTCGAAACACGATTGGCAGAAGGCGACCGTGAGGCCAAAGGGATTGATGCTGAAACGGAACGGCTCGTCGCCAAGATCATGAAAGACACTGCCATCTTTGAAGCTCAGTCAATCGAGATACTCGGTCGAGCAGAGAACGAAGGTAAGCAGTTGATCGAAGAAGCCAAAGCTGGCAAGTTCGCGTTGGCGGTTCAGGCATTCGGAACACCAACGGCCTACAATAACTGGGTCTTCGCAACCGGACTGCCTGATGATGTCGATCTGAAGCTTCTCTACGCCGGCGAAGGAACGCTCTGGACTGACATGAACAACGTTGGTGTTCGCGCGAACGTTCCCATCAAGTCTTCGAAGCCCGCTAAGAAGTAGTCGTCTTTGAGACGACGTCGAATACTCGGCTGAAGCCCGACGAACATCTGTTCGTCGGGCATTTTCATGCGCGGTGATGATCACAGTTGCAGGAACTGTCGGTTCTAGGGCGGCCATCAGCGGAGGCATGCTTACTTCAGTAATCGGCAGATAATAACCGAAGGGCTGAAAGTCCGTTCGTGGATAGAACAATAGAGGGGCGCAGGGCCTCTCGGTTGCACGAGAGGAGCCGATTGGATGTCTCAACAAAGTCGTGTTGGTGTTCCGTCAGTGCGTTTGCGACGAGCGGGGCTGCTGACGATTCTGAAGGGTGTTGGATTAAGCTTTTGTGGACTGATCGGACTTGGGATTTCTCTGGAGTGGTTTGCGTTTCGGCTGGCTTCGAAAGTGAACATGATCTTTGGGGCTGGTCTTCTATTTGGGTTCGGCATGATCGGCCTTGGAGTGTTTCGGACCGTATTCGAAGACCGAATGCCTCGGGTAGCGATGGGAACCGCAGTGGTCTCGGCGATCGTTGGGCTTGGCATCTCGTTCGCCGTTTTGGAACTCGTCCTAACTGAATCGCCTTGGTAGCGTGCAAGGAATCACAAAGCTCCTGATACCGAGAATGTTCTTACACTCATCGTACTCCCCCTCGGCCGGCTGGCTACTCACTGCGTTACTTAACGGTGTGGTGACGGGCAATTGTGGCCAGTCCGAGTCCGAGGTGGAACGCGGTTGATGGAGAGTCGTAGCTGACAGCTATCGAGACGACAGGGCACTACCACAGCGATCACTGTCGAGGTTGAGTTTGTCGCTTCGCGATCGCATCTGAACCAGTGGTTAATGCGGCAATCTTCTTTTCGATCAATGTCCGTTCGTGCGGGGCTACGCCGCGAGAGATGGCTTTTAGATAGCAATCGATGGCGGCGTGCACATCGCCAGATAGCTCAGAAACCCGCGCTTGAGCGCAGTCGAGAAGGAAGTAGTCTGAGAGTGACGCTTCCTCTTTCAGATCGAGTAGTTCATTCGTTGCCGCATCCATGTCACCAGCCTGCGCGACGGCGATGGCTCGGTTGAGCCGATAGATCGGCGATGGCATAAGCTGTAACAGTCGGTTATAGAGAGTGACGATGGCTGCCCAATTCGTTTCCACCACACTTGCCGCCCGGCAGTGCAACAGGGCGATACCTGCTTCGAGATGAAAGCGGCTTGTTGGCGAACCAGATTTTCTAAGCCAGCTTTCGCCGACGCCTATTAGACGGCGGTCCCAAAGTGATCGATCCTGATCTTCCAGCAAGACGACCGCGCCCGTCTTATCAACTCTCGAATCCAGTCGAGACCCTTGAAACAGAAACAGAGCCAATAGCGCGAACGTTTCTGGTGTTCCGATTTGGTTCTCACACAACAGCAGGCATAGTCTCGCGGCTTCTTCACAAAGGTCGTCACGAATCGGATCGTGTCCGTGAGAGGTGCTGTAGCCCTCATTGAACAGTAGGTACAACGCATCGTGAACGACCGACAAGCGTTCTTGTAATTCTGCGTTTTGAGGTAGCTCGACACCGACGTTTTGTTCGGCCAGTTTCTTCTTCGCCCGTTGAATTCGTTTCTTGATTGTCTCCGGGTTCGTCAACAAGCCGCGAGCAATTTCGGTGATACCAAAGCCGCAAAGCACTTTGAGCGTCAGTGCGATTTGCGAAGATCTGTCCAGCGATGGATGACAACACACAAACATCATCCGCAGAAGGCTATCGGGTAATTGATCTTCTTCGAGCCACTGCGATACCAGCGACTCTGTGGCTTCGATTGACTGCCCCGCATGCGAGGCAGCGCGTTGGTGAACTTTTTCGCGTCGGATGGCATCAAGTATCCGGTTTCGCGCGACGCGATGAATCCAGCCCGCTGGATTGTCCGGGACACCACGATGCTTCCACGCGTCCATGGCTTCCAGCATCGCTGCTTGAACCTGGTCTTCAATCAGATCAAGACGATTGACACCAAAGGCTCGGCTTAACACCGCCACCAGATTCGCGCTCTCATGACGAAAGAAATGCTCTACCAAACCAGCTGCCGATCGAGACTCACCTTGCGGAACCCGATCGGCAGTTGGCATTTTATCGAACCTTTCGGGCTCGTTGCTCAATCTACATGTCTCCCGTGTTCATCAGCTGACGCACTTCAACGTTTCCGCCAGCAACAAAGATTGGGCAGTTTTCCGTTAGCTTGGCTGCCTCTTCGACACTGTCGGCCTGCACAATAGAGAAGCCACCAACGAGTTCTTTGCTTTCGACGAACGGGCCATCCGTGATTGTCCCGTCTGCTCGGACAACCTTGCCAACGGGCAGCAATGCGTCGCCGCCGTCGATCATCCAGCCAGCTTCCATGCCTCCCTGGATCCAATTCATCCAGTGCTGCAACACTTGCTGCATCTGCTCCGGCGACATTTCCTCACGCTCAGCTTCTTCTGAGTTGCGGTAGACAAACATAAACTTCGCCATTGGTATTCCTCGTGATTCTTGCAATCCAACTGTGGTCACATACGGTCTCAGAACAATCTGAGCTCTTCAACTACCTAATGGCGAACTCGACCCATTCTGCGGGACAGCAAAATGAAAAAATTTCCACAGTGTCTGCGTTCACGCCACTTGATCACGCTCGAGCGAGCGGGGTTCGAAATTGTCGGGTGACACAGAATTCAAACTGCCAGACGTTCCCGGCGGATGGCGCGAGGACGAGATTACGACGGCGTCTGGTGTGCTGCGGATCGCGAGGCCTGCTCAACCGGATTTGATTCTTGATGATCCCGCTACGCTCGAAGAGAACGCGATCAACGACTACATGCCATATTGGTGCTGGCTTTGGCCGGCTTCAATTCAGATGGCTAGTGTCATTCATCGACTACCACTGGAAGTACAGAAGCCCATTTTGGAAGTGGGATGCGGGCTTGGGTTGGTTGGAATTGCTGGTTTGTATGCAGGCTTTGACATGGTTCTCAGCGACTACCGTAAAGAGGCGTTGTCGGTGGCAACATACAATGCAGGGCTGAATGGATTCCCGAGCGCAAGAGTTGAGCTAAGCGATTGGCGAGAACCGGTTGTCGAGCAATTTGCAGCCGCGATTGCCTGCGATGTTTTGTACGAGACGAAAGAACATGAGCCAATCCTAAGGTTCGTTGACCGATTACTTACCGACGATGGCCAATGTTGGATCGGCGATCCCGGTCGGACCAACGCAGTGCAGTTCTTGAGTTCAGCTGCCAAACAATTTGACGTCAGCATCTATGACAAACAGCTGAATCGTCTGGCCGAACCTGCGCTGAATCAGTTCTACCTCATGCAACTACAGCGGT
>JBGCDN010000318.1:0-11735 GCA_045105495.1 Planctomycetaceae bacterium | reverse complement strand
GTTCGACGGTGACGTCTGGCTTTGCGATGGTGGCCGCGAACGCGTAGAGGTTCACAGCGACGATTTGGAACGGAACGATTCCATGATCGTCGAAGACAGCGTCATCGGTTCCCGGCCGCCCCAAAAGTGCGCCGTGGACCTTAGGATGCAGTGTTTTGACACGACCATCCATGACCTCGGGGAAGCCAGTGTATTCCGAGATATCGATAACAGGAACGCCGGCTTCCTGGAGAAACCGCCGCGTTCCGCCGGTGGAAATGATCTCGAACCCCAGTTCGACGAGACCTGCTGCGAACGTATCAATACCGGTCTTATCCGTCACGCTCATCAAAGCGCGGCGGGGTGCTGTTTGAGAAGACATAAATCTGCCAAAGAACGCCAAAGTGAAGTCAGAGCCCGAATCTACCGACGTCATCCCAACGACGAAAGCGACGCGACCCAAGAACGGCAGATCTGGACGAAATCCATGCGAAGGAAGGTGCTTGAGCACTCGCCTTGCGGTGCACACTTCTCAATGCCGCGGGCGATGACCCAGCCACGATACGCCGATTTTGGCTCGACAATTCCAAAGATTGAGGTTCACGCAGGCGACGGCGTTGAACCCGCCTTAAACGCTGATACACTGGCCGGGATTTGCGCATTTCGCAGAAACGCTGCGAGCCTGAATTCGATCCCAAGAGCCCGATCTTCTGACCGGTCGGGCTTTTTTTCCAGCCACACCTTTTGCATCCGAGGCTGCCGTGCCACGTCGCGACGACATCAAGAAGATTCTGATTATCGGTTCCGGCCCCATTGTCATCGGGCAGGCGTGCGAATTCGATTATTCGGGAACACAAGCCTGCAAAGCGCTGCGTGAAGAAGGGTACGAGGTTGTTCTGATCAACTCGAACCCCGCGACGATCATGACCGACCCGGACACGGCCGACCGGACGTACATCGAACCAATCACGTGGCAATACGTGCAGAAGGTGATCGAAGCCGAAAAGCCAGATGCACTGCTTCCAACGCTGGGCGGCCAGACCGGTTTGAACACCGCCATGGATCTCGCGCGGCGTGGGATTCTGGATCAGTTGGGTGTCGAGCTGCTGGGAGCCAAAGAAGAGGTCATTGCCAAAGCGGAAGAACGCGACACGTTCAAACAGGCGATGATGGGCATCGGTCTCGACGTTCCAAGAAGTGCGATCGTTCACAATATGGACGAAGCCTGGGAAGCCGCTCGTGAAATCGGTTTGCCGATCATCATCCGCGCCAGCTTTACGCTTGGCGGTGCCGGTGGCAGCATCGCCTACAACAAGGACGAGTTCGAAGAGAAAGTTCGATCTGGTCTGACACTCTCTCCGGTCAGCGAAGTGCTGCTGGAGGAATCCATTCTCGGCTGGAAAGAGTACGAGATGGAGGTCATGCGCGACACGGCTGATAACGTCGTGATTATCTGCGCGATTGAGAATCTCGATCCGATGGGCGTTCACACCGGCGATTCGATTACCGTGGCACCCGCGCAAACGTTGACAGACAAAGAATACCAGGCGATGCGCGATGCAACGCTGGCGTGTATGCGTGAGATTGGTGTGGAAACGGGTGGTTCGAACGTGCAGTTCGCGGTGTGTCCAAAAACCGGACGTATGACGATTATTGAGATGAACCCACGCGTCAGTCGCTCCAGTGCGTTGGCTTCGAAGGCAACCGGGTTCCCCATTGCAAAGATCGCAGCGAAGTTGGCGGTTGGTTATCGGTTAGATGAAATTGCCAACGACATTACGCGTGAAACCAAAGCCTGTTTCGAACCAACGATCGACTACGTTGTCACCAAGATCCCGCGTTGGACATTCGAGAAATTCCCGGATGCCGATCCCACACTGACGGTTCAAATGAAGTCTGTCGGCGAGACGATGGCGATTGGCCGGACCTTCAAAGAGTCATTCCAAAAAGCGCTGCGTGGTCTTGAAACCGGCCACTTCGGACTTGGCGGCGGCAAGAAAGATCTGTGGGGAACCAAGAACCAACCGGACAGCGACGAGATTCGCCGGAAACTCTCCGTCCCAAATGCAGAGCGCGTGTTCTACCTGCGATACGCGATGAAGGACGGCTTGTCGATCGAGCAGATTCACGACCTGACTCGTATCGATCCATGGTTCCTAAACGAGATCAAAGCAATCGTCGATCTCGAAGAAGAGACACGCAGTGTTGGCAGTCTCCAAACTGCAACACCTGAACTCATCCGCAAAGCCAAACGGTTTGGGTTCTCTGACCGACAGCTATCTCACTGGTTGAACTCGTCTGAGATGGACGTGCGACAACATCGTAAATCGCTGGGCATTGAAGCAACGTTCAAGCAGGTCGATACGTGTGCTGCTGAGTTCGAAGCGTATACGCCGTACTACTATTCGACGTATGAATCAGAAGACGAAACGCCGGAACGCGAACCTGGCAAGAAACGAATCATGATTCTGGGCGGTGGCCCGAACCGGATTGGTCAGGGGATCGAGTTCGACTATTGCTGCTGCCATGCCGCGTTTGCTCTTAGCGAGATGGGTATCGAATCCATAATGGTGAATTCGAACCCGGAAACGGTTTCAACAGACTACGACACGTCTGACCTGCTGTTTTTCGAACCGCTTACGACTGAAGACGTGCTTAACATTTGCGATCGCCTGAACCCGGACGGAGTGATTGTGCAATTCGGCGGGCAGACTCCACTGAACCTCGCGAGAGGTTTGGAGGCCGCTGGCGTGAACATCATCGGCACCAGCCCGGACATGATCGATGCGGCAGAAGACCGAGAACGGTTCCAGGCGATTCTCAACAAGCTTGGTCTGCGTCAGCCGCCTAACGGGATCGCGACGAATGTCGAAGCGGCTCGAACAGCAGCCAACCGCATTGGGTACCCGGTCCTCGTTCGCCCCAGCTACGTTCTTGGCGGTCGGGCGATGGAGATTTGCTACGACGAATCGTCGCTGGTTAAGTACATGACCGAAGCGGTTGATGCATCGCCCGACAAACCGGTTCTCATCGACCGGTTCCTTGAAGATGCAATTGAAGTTGATGTCGATGCTATTTCCGACGGCAACATGACGCTTGTTGGCGGCGTCATGGAACACATTGAAGAAGCCGGAGTCCACTCGGGCGACTCAGCATGTTCCTTGCCACCACACTCACTGGCTCAGCCGGTGATCGACGAAATCAAAGAAGCAACCTATGCGCTCGCGAAGGAGCTTCAGGTTTGCGGACTGATGAATATTCAGTTCGCCGTAAAGCAAGAAGGCGACGAAAGTCAGGTCTTCATCCTTGAAGTGAACCCACGAGCTAGCCGGACTTCACCATTCGTTTCCAAGGCCACGGGTTTCGCGTTGCCGAAGGTGGCGGCGAAAATCATGGCAGGCCAATCGTTGGAAGATCAGGGAGCCACTACAGAGATCTGGCCGACGCATACATCGGTCAAAGAGAGCGTCTTCCCATTCCTGCGGTTCTCTGGCGTCGACATTATTCTTGGCCCGGAAATGCGGTCGACAGGCGAAGTGATGGGGATTGCCGAAGAGTTCCCCACCGCATTTGCCAAGAGCCAATTCGGAGCTGGAAACATCCTGCCAACCGAGGGCAAAGTGTTCATCAGCATGGCTGAAGACCACAAGTCCCGGATGATTGAGCCAGCCCGCCGACTACAGGAACTGGGCTTCAAAATTGCCTGCACTTCAGGAACGGCTCGAGTATTCGAAGAGGCCGGGATTGAAGTCGAGACCATGCGGAAGCTTCAGGAAGGCCGGCCGAACGTTGTCGACGCGATGGCAAACGGCGACATCAAGTTCGTGTTCAACACACCAAGTGGCAAAGGAGCACGAACCGACGAGGGCCGCCTCCGAGCGTCTGCCGTGGCCTATGGTGTTCCAGCTGTCACAACACTGCCCGGCTGCATTGCTGTTGCTCAGGCCCTGGAATCATTCGTCAAAGACCCGACCGCAAAGGTCCGGGCTCTTCAAGACTGGGTCTCTGCACCAGTCTCCTGATCGCTGGATACCACGACGAACACGGCTGATTTGGACTACTAGTGCCCCATCGGTGGGCACTAGTTGTTCACAGAATTCAAACCTTCGTTACCGGCGAAGTCGGGTTCCAACAGCATTCTTAAGTTGGTTGGTTCGTCGGGAAACTTGCTCGTTCGTCGCCTGCTGAATATCGCCGACATTGCCACCAAGTTCCGCCAAGACTTGTTTCGCACCGTCGAGCTTCGGATTGCGTTCAATCGCTCGTCGCAAATACTGTTCGGCTTCTTGAGTCTTGTCTTGGTCAACAAGAAGCTGGCCGATCGTTGCGTAAGCGGATGCTTGTCCGCCAATTTTCGTGAAGTGAGGCACTGCAGCTTCAGACTGCCCAGCCTTCACGAGTGCGACGCCCATCTGGGACCGCAAGGCTCTGTCTTCTGGATTGGCCTGAATCGCTTTTGGAAGCAGCTTCAGGACTTCACCCGGACGGTCAGTCGCGTTGAAGAAACCAGCCACTGCTGACATGGCTTCGGGATCGTTCGGGAACTTTGCGAGAACAGTCTTGTACATTGACTCGGCATCACCCAGCCGGTCAGCCTTAAGATCCACCTGGGCAAGCCCGATCATTGCTTTCAAACTGTTGGGATTGTCTGTCAGCAGTGTCGTGTATTTCTGTCGCGCTTGTTCCAGTAGTGCAGGGTTCCCTTGCTTGTCGGCCGCTTCCTGAAAGTAGCTCGCCAGACTCAGCATGATTTTCTCAGGGTTATCTGTCGCAGCCTTCATGTCCGCGTACTCCTGCGGAATCTTTGGCTTATCGAACCGACCACGCTTCTCAAGCCGAGCGACGCGTGGGTCGAGGTTCTCAGCCGCTTCAGGAACGGTGGATGCAAGGCTACTTGTATCCTGAGAACCAGAAAGCCGAGCCAACGGACCGGACTTGCATCCCGAAATAACACTCAGAGTACAAGCAACAACCAGCGCGCAATTTAGGCGATTCACTACGCACCTCCATGTGCATTTCAGGAACACCGCGCCGCAAGGTTTGGATGAACTTCTCTCAAACCTCGACATTGCAGAAGAACCGCTCGGTCGCTTCAGCAATTAATTCCGGACATACGGCTACAGTCTGTCCCGTAAATCGACAGATCGATTCGGCAATCTCCAACAAATCTCGCGGGTCGCTCGATCTGGGTACTCTGCCACGGTCGTAGAAGTTATCGAAGAGGTACTCGACCGTTTCTGGCGAGTAATCAAGCTGCTTCATTTCGCAGACAACGCGAAAGATGTCTGCGTAGATTTCCCGCGTTGGCGGATCGATACGAATCTTGTGGCGAATTCTGCGCAAGAACGCTTCGTCGACTAGATCGGCAGGATCAAGATTGGTCGAGAAGATGTTGAGCTGTTCGAAGGGAACCTCAATCTTCTTACCAGTCGCCAATGTGAGATAGTCGACTCGCTCCTCCAATGGCAGGATCCACCGGTTCAACAAGTCTCTTGGACTAACCAATTGTCTTCCGAAGTCATCAATCAGGAACACGCCACCGTTGGCTTTAATGTGCAGCGGAGCGTTGTAGAGATGACCGGCTGAGTTGTAGCGCAGATCAAGCATTTCAAGTGTCAGTTCTCCGCCGGTGACTACAACCGGCCGGCGGATCCGTCGCCAACGCCGGTCGAGGCGGTCTGACATGAAGTCTTCGCTATCTCGATCGAGCGAACACAGTTCCTGGTCATCAGTCGTATCGTGAACGGTTGGGTCCAGCAGAGTGATGATCGCATTTTCCGTTTGGATGGCGTACGGGACGTAGATCTCGCCACCAAACTGATTCAGGAACCGGCCGAGAGCCTTCGCAATAATTGTCTTGCCGTTACCCGGCGGTCCGTAGACAAAGATGGACTTGCCACTGCAGACGGCGGGCCCCAATTCAGACAGCAGTCCGTCACGAACCACAATGCCCGCCATCGCCGTTCGAAGCGCGTCGGCGGAGCAGTCGATTCCCGCAACGGACTGCAGACGACACTGCTCGGTGTACTGCTCCAGAGTGACAGGTGCTGGCCCAACGTAGCCGCACTTTTCAAATGCGTCCTTCGCACGTCGGATTCCCAGGTCTGTCAGATTGAACCGATACGAAGCCGGGCCAATGACATCACCAGAAGAAACCTCGATGGCCTTTTGGCGTTTCAGAACGCGTAGCGATTCGTTGACGATCGGAAATGGCAGTCGAACGTCACGAGAAATATCAACGCCCAACATGGTCCCGTGAGGGGACAGGGCCGTCAGAACCAGTTCGCTCAACTGCATGAGCGTAAGGCCACAATCTGCGAGACTGCCCGGGCTGTACGGAGCTTCAACATTGTCCGTCAGAGGCTCAGCAGTATCTTCCATCTCAGAGTCCGCACCGACAGCATCGCTCTCAGCACGTTCTTCTTTGTTTTCGAAGAGATCCAGAAACAGCTCACGACGTTCGTCGTCTGTATCCTGAGCCGAATCTGAGCTGGAATTACTGGTCATAATTGAATGCTATGCTCAGTGGGTAGCACGGTAAGAGCCAACCTCTCACCGTGCTTCATCTTCCGTTTTCCAACCGACCACGTTGTGGTCTAAGGGTCTCGAAAGACACCATCTCAATCCGTCTCTGCCCGCGAATCAGCAGATGTCTGCCGATTCGCGTCGAACCAAATTAGGTTCCAGATCCACCGCCAGAGGCTGCTCCACCGCCGCCGCCAGCTGCACCGCCGCCGCCGCCACCGCCACCACCAGCTGCACCGCCGATGTTTGGCACTGGCATCGTTTGCATGTTGAGATCCTGCATTTGTCGGACCTCAGCTGCTGGCCGATTCGGAGCCATGTCCCGTCGCCATTGAACCGGAGGAGCCGCCTCACCCATGGAGAACTGACCAAGGTAAGACTGCACGCTTGCCAGCCGCATCTGGTTGACGTTTTGGTCCAGAGATTCCTGAAGGTACACGTTTCGGAATTGAGCCGGAGCGATGTTCAGGATCCAGTTAAGATGCCGCTGGCCCGGTACACTTAGTTCGTGCGTGTCTTCATTGAAGTGGTAGGAATACAGCGTTGTTTGCTGAGTCCAACCGTTCGAAATCTGAAGATCCATTAGCGATCGGACATATTCGCGGTCTTCGCAGACGTAAGGGTAAGGCCACGCCTGATTCGCATGATACATGTGGATTGCAGGCTGCTTTGGCAAATCCGGACGTGGTCGAGATGGCCAAACTTTGCCCTTCCAGACCCGCCGACGTTCGCCAACCGGAAGCTGAGCCTTCTCAGCCCACCAGCCTTCGGTTCCCGGTTCAAGCGCGCTGGTTTCGTCGTCGAAATAAATCGGCGAGTTCACGCAACCTGAAAAGACTGTCGTCAGCACTGCCGCGACACACAGACCGCGCACTTTCTTGAGGTTTCGCATCCCTGTCCCCCTGCTGTGACATCCATGTCACAGATCATCAGACCCGATTCCGCCGTAGCGGTGTGGTTCGGCCTGGACAAACCACATTTCGCCCGCGACGCGCAAGACGCGCCGCTTACTGTCGCTATCGGCATCGCGTGGAATGGTCATAACGAAAAAACGATCAACGACGTTTTCGCGGTTCGAACCAGTCCGTCCAGCCAGTCAACTTGCATCGGCAGAGACTGCCGAATCCGTCATCGTCGCGACGTCTTTATTGCTACGCCGACGCCAAATGAAACCGTCGAGGATGTAGTGAGTCGCCTGTGGAACCGCCAGTAACGGGACCAGCCAGCCATGCCACGACGACTGATGCCACGCCTCGCCAAACAACCATGATCGCTCATGCCAGATCGCTCGATCCCAAACAAGTTCTTCGGCGTATGCCAGTAGCCACAGGAGCGGTAGGAACCGAAGAACACGGCCAGCAATCGATGTCGGCTTCGTCACCCACTGACCCTTCCGCTGCGTCCAATACACGAGAACCATGTACGGCACCCCGTGAATCACGACGTTCGTCACGGTAAATGCATAGTCTGAATTCAAAGAAACAATCCCGACATACCAACAGACCGCAGTCGTGAGAACGACAAGGTCCTTCCCCGGGTTCCACTCTTTGAGTCGAAGCCCACGGTACGCCGCGCGGCCTGCGTAAGTGGCCATTGCGCACCAGTAGATTGGCTGACAAACCTGTTCCAGCAGCACTGGCACATTCACAAAGTCTTTCGCGATGAACCATTCAAAGTCGCGTGGCAAATGGGCGTGCCAGTAGATCAACGGATACAACGTCGCAAGATAAATGGCTGTCGTATCAATCCACTTGCCGAGCCGATCGTCGTCGCCAGCCTTTCCGCGATACAACGCCACCCAACCGTATTGCTGACGGACAAAATGGAATACGGCGAGGTATGCCAGCAGTCTCCAAAACAGCAGCGGCCCTTCAGAGTACACCGCCATGCCAATCAGGAAACTGAAGAGCGGAGCCAACACGTAGAGCCACGGACGGCGGCGCAGTTCTTCGTTGTCGAAGTAAACTCGAAACCCTGTGGAATAAACATGAGCGACGTCAATCAGCAGAATAGCCGTGACCCAAGTCCATTCCGGTGTCCCGCTGTGAACCCAACCAAACTGAAATCCAATCGCAACCAGAACCAACGCAACAACAGCGCTGCCGGTGAAGGTCAGCAGGTCGACTGTTGGACTAAATAGCCATGGCACAGTCGTCGATTGTGATTTGCTGGTCGTCGCCATCAATCAACCCAGCAGCGAGTCGAAGGTTGCGTTCATCTCAGTCAGTATCTCTTCGCTCGCCCGAAGCCCGTGATGCCATGCCTCTTCCATCAATGCCATGGCGCTGAGGTCTGTGTTGGCGAAGTGGACGTTCTTGAATCGCTCTTTGGCTCGAACACGTGACGGGTTGAACACGAAGCCGGGTCTTGGCCGAACCATCGCGTGCCCCCACCGCATAATGTCGATTCGCTGAACCAAACGCCTGATGTCGGCATGAACCTGGTGCATGTCGGTGAGAATCACATCTGCCCACTCTTCCCAGTTCATGTCCAACAGCAGCTGCCGACGTTCGGCAACGTTTTCATCACAGAACGGGTAGTAGTACGTCAGCACAGTCGACCCATGATCCATCCCCTTCTGATGGGTCGCGACGACGTAACCCAACGAACGACTTCCGTACGACACATTGTCCCAGGCCAGTGGGAACCCATTGTTCGCCGGCCGATCGGTCAGATGAAGATTCGCCACCATCCACGAACCGTACTGAAACCCTTTGCCGCGCCATGGTTGTTCGTCTCGAAGACCTTCGACGATGTAAGGGGCCACAAACTGTGGTGCAGCGAAGACAACGCGTTCGGCAACGAACTCCTCGATAGAATTCGATTCGACGTTCAAACTCTTGATGCTGACACTGTCATCGTTGGATTCGATTCGGCAGACCATGTGACCGGTTCGAATTGACCCCGGCATTTGCTGCGTGATGTGATTGACGATCCGGCCGTTCCCTTCCGGCCATGTCAGAAACGGTTGTGCTCGAACACCCGGTTCTGGAATTCGCGACGCGAAGTAAAACAGTCCTGCCCACGCGCTGGTTTGATCGGCCATCATGCCGTAGTCGTCTCGGCACGCGTAATCGGCGTACCAGCGGAGCCGTTCTGATCGCCAGCCTTTCGACTGCATCCAGTCTGCAAAAGAAACGTTGTCTAGTTCTCGCAACTCTGGTGCGTCACCACACTTGGCGGATGGAATGGTGAAGTAACGACGTCCTTGTTCATCGCGCAGTCCGGCGAACCGGTTCATCTCCGCGCGGAAGGATTCTAGTTCTTTAAGGTCCTCTTCAGTCGCGCCAACGTGTGGGTACAAACCTTCGTACCATTTGCCGTTGTGGAACACGCGTTCCTGTGGGTCACGACAGAGGTGCTGTTCCGCAGCGATCGGGTTTCCTGCTTCGTCGGTTCCTTCAAGCAAACCCATCTCGTCAAACAGAGCGATCAGCCCCGGGTTCTCCTTAGTCGGAACCGGAACGTAATGCGCGCCCCATGGGTAGCCGATGACTTCGGACTTGCCGCTGTGAGCTGTACCGCCAGCATGTCGTTCCAGTTCCAGCACAACGAAGTCGGTTACGCCTTCGCGACGTAAGCGCCATGCTGCCGCCAGCCCCGCAACACCGCCGCCGACGATCACAACTTTGTGTTTGTGTGTCGCCGCAACTTGATCAAGATCCATCCCATCGCGCAAGCGATGGCCAAGACTGTAATCGGGAGCCAGCAATTCCCCCTTCGAGGGCAATGCACGCGGCTGACACCCGATCATCGCTGCAGCCGGTGCGCCGAGCATGATGGAGAGAAGTTCGCGGCGTGTGAGTCCGGATGACATGCTTATTGCTTGTGCCGTTTTGGGTTAAACATTTTCGCCCCGTTGACTGCCCCAAGTCGTCTCGTTACGAAGCGGTTGCTCATAGAAACAACATAGTTGACCCAGCCGGGAATGTTGTACTGACGACCTTTCGCCAACGCGTTCAGCGAACTGCTGACAACGTCTTCCACGCTTTTCGTTCCAAACGCAACAGAGCTCGGTAGGTTGGCCTGGTCGAAGAATTCCGTCTTCGTGAAACCCGGACACAAAGCCTGAACCGTAACACCCTTCTTCCTTGTTTCTGCCCACAGCCCCTCAGAAAAATGCAGCACGAACGCTTTGGTTGCCGCGTAAAGCGACATGAACGGCACAGCCTGGAACGCTGACGTCGACGCCAGATTAATAATCGCGCCGTGTTTGTTCTCGATCATGTGAGGCAGGAACGCGTGCGTCAGTTCAACCAACTTCTGAATGTTGAGCTGAACCATGTTCACCGCGCGGTCTGGTTCGATGTCGGTGAATGGACCGTAGTCGCCGAAGCCCGCGTTGTTCACCAGAAGTGCGATGTCGATATCAGTGGTCGCCAGATGCAGCTTTTCGATCGCGTCATCTTCCAGCAAATCGATCGCAACAACCCGTGATTCCGTCGACAGTTCGTCCGATAGCGTCTGCAGCCGTTCTTCCCTCCGCGCAACGAGAACCAGTTTGCTGCCGCGAGCTGCGAGCTGCCTGGCGAACTCCGCCCCAATCCCGGACGACGCGCCGGTGACCAGCGACCATTTATCTTTCAGGTCACGCATTGTGTTCTTGATCTCCGGTTCGGTGCGGGCTTTCAGCCACGATCACCTTGAGACCGTGCGACTGGTCTGAGATCATCACCGATCTCAGAATCCGTTCAACGAACATGCGAAAGAAACCAATGGAAACCGACTGTCCTTCTGTGAAAGCACGCCTGGAAGCCGGCGATGACTTCCTGTTTCTGGACGTTCGTGAACAGGATGAGTTCGATCACGCGTCAATCGAGGGTTCTACTCTGATCCCAATGAGCGAGATTCAGCAGCGAGTCAGCGAGCTGGAACCACACAAGGAGAAAGACATCGTCGTCTTCTGCCACCACGTCGGCCGCAGCATGCAAGTGACGATGTGGCTGGCTCAACAGGGCTTCACCGGCGTGAAGAACATGACTGGCGGGATCGACGTTTGGTCGCAGTCGGTGGATTCGTCGATTAAGCGGTATTGAGCCTCGATGGACCTTGCCAACGATACGAACCAGCAAGGTTGAGGACTTCAATCAGGTTGTCGCAATGCGTGAGTAAGAAGAATGCCGACTCAGGGCCTGAGTCGGCTACATTGCTGTCCGTGCCGGAAATAAGCGTCGCTACGCGCCGTCGGCTGCAGGTGTTGGTGGTTCGTCGTCACTCTGCTCAGAAGCGGG
>JBGCDN010000317.1:0-6816 GCA_045105495.1 Planctomycetaceae bacterium | reverse complement strand
CGAAAACATGGCCACGACGGAGATTGCAGAAATCGATACGGCCAACACCAGTTTCGAAGCGTGGTACAACAACGCCGCACCCGCCTCGTACGGCTGCGTTTGGTACATCATCGCCTTCGTACTTGCCTGTGCATCATTGATTGGATGGACCCGCCCACTCAGCCGCGCATCGTTTGTGATTGCGTTGGTGACGTTCGTCTTCCATACGTTCGCCCTCTACGCTCGAATCGAAATTTCTGGTCGACCTCCCGTCACGAACCTCTACGGATCAGCCGTCTTCATCGGCTGGGGAGCAGTACTGCTGGGCCTGATTTTCGAGGTCATCTACAAGAGTGGAATCGGCAACCTTGTTAGCACAATGACGGGCGGACTGACTCTGTTCATCGCGTACTACCTCGGGGCAGACGGAGACACATTTGAAGTTCTGCAAGCCGTTCTGGATACCCAGTTCTGGCTGGCAACACATGTCGTTTGCATCACGCTGGGGTACTCGGCCACGTTCCTTGCTGGAATGTTTGGACTGGTCTACATCCTGAAAGGCGTGTTCACGAAATCACTCCGCGACACCGATCGCAAAGACCTGTCACGCATGATCTACGGAACCATCTGCTTCGCGATGCTCTTCAGCTTCGTGGGCACAATCCTCGGCGGGTTGTGGGCAGACGATTCGTGGGGCCGGTTCTGGGGCTGGGACCCGAAAGAAAACGGCGCGATGATGATTGTTGTTTGGAACGCCATCCTCATGCATGCTCGCTGGGACAACATGATCAAAGATCGTGGTGTCGCGGTGCTTTCTGTTGCAGGAAACATCGTCACCGCATGGTCTTGGTTCGGAGTCAACGAGCTGAAGGCCGGGCTTCACACATACGGCTTCACCGAAGGCCGGTTGTTCTGGCTAACCATGTTCGTTCTAAGTCAATTGTTAGTCATTTGCATTGGCCTGTTCCCGAAAGACATGTGGCGCAGCCAAGGTAAACCACCGGAAGCAGCCGCCGCATGACGGATCTCGCCGAAACACCCAAGCCACCGTATTACGCAGTCATCTTTACTTCGATCCGCACGGATATCGAAGATGACGAGTACGGTGAGATGGCGGATCGGATGCTGGAACTTGCGAGGCAGCAACCTGGCTATCTCGGTGTCGAATACGCTCGAACTCCCGGTGACGCCGGCATTACCGTTTCCTATTGGGAAGACGAAGCATCCATCCGCGCGTGGCGAGATCATGCTGAGCATCAGGTGGCTCAAAAGCTTGGTCGTTCAAAGTGGTACAAGTCCTTCGCCCTTCGTATCGCCAGAGTTGAAGAAGCTCGGATTATTTGAAAAGGCGCAGCGCAACGATGTTGGGTGGCTGTTTGGGACTCGGTGCATCGTCCACTACGAGGGACTGTCGGGTTACTTCACGTACCGGAAGTCGACGCTTCCCATGACGCTCTGGCAGATCGACGTCCATTGTTCCAGTGGTTCGG
The DNA here is from genome assembly GCA_045105495.1 of Planctomycetaceae bacterium. Lineage (GTDB taxonomy): Bacteria > Planctomycetota > Planctomycetia > Planctomycetales > Planctomycetaceae > CAYNWT01. Next base: position 5,347 of record JBGCDN010000317.1, on the reverse strand, counting down.
AATCAGCCCCTTCGAGGAACTGATTGACCAACGTGCTCTCCTCCACAGATGGCAATCGACCGACGGCGCGTTCGTAGAGAAGATTCAATCGCTCTTCGTCGTCGAGGTTGGGTTCGGCCAGCAGCCGAGCCGCCGCCTTCGTGGCGTGTTCCTGAACCAACGGACTGTTCATGAAATACAATGCCTGCGTCGAGAGCGTGCTGGTGTTTCTTTTGCCGCTGGACAGGTTCGGATCGGGAAAATCGAACACGGCAAACATGGGGTGCAGTCGATTTCGAAACACCGGCAGGTAGACACTGCGGTGCTGAGAAGTGAACTGATACCCGTAGCCACTTTTTGTTCCAGGACGAACGGTGTCACCCGCGGGTTCCAGGTTCAATTCACCACTGAGCCAGAACATCGCATCGCGCAGCGACTCCGCCTGCAAACGACGACGATTTTGCCTCGCGAAAAACAAATTCTCCGGATCACGTTCTGTCAGTTGCTTATTCGGAGTAGAACTCAAGCGGTAGGTCCGCGACAAAACGATTCGTCTAATCATCTGCTTGACTGACCAACCGTCCTCAACAAACTGATTCGCCAGAAAATCCAGCAAAGCGGGATGGGATGGCCGTTCACCGGGAATCCCAAAGTTGTCCACAGTTCGCACAATTCCGGTTCCAAACAACTGGCTCCAGATTCGATTCACGGCCACACGTGCCGTGAGCGGGTTCTCTGCTGACGCAATCCACTGAGCAACTTCAAGACGTCCGCTGGCTCCAGCTGGTATCAACACGCCCGAGTTCGTGGCCGCCACAGACAACACCCCACGCGGAACTTTATCTCCCAACCGACGTACATTGCCGCGAATGCAAACGTGGAAATCAGCAGGTTCTTTTTCCTCTTCGACGGATAGAACCAGCCGCTGTTCTTTCGCCAGCTTCTTTAGATCATCAAACTGCCGCTGCAGGCTCTCCGTTTCTTTCTGAGCAGTCGCGAGTTGTTCTCGAATCGAGGAACTGTCTGCCCCACCGACAAACTGAAGTTGAACCGCATCGACAATCACGATGTCCGCCGTGCCCTTGGCCTTCAGCGTCACACTAACTGTTCGCTTTGGATGCAGGTCATATTCGCCCAGCAAAACGAATTGGTCTTTCGGCTTCACTCGCTGGTTCAGCCGAGCTTCACCGACAGCTTTGTCACCCTGACGAACCTCAAAGAGCGCTCTTGTTTCGCGGTTTGTTCCCGGCGTGTACGACGCCAAAACTCGATAGCGGCCTCCACGATTGTTCGGTTGAAAAGAAAACGTCGCAGCCGCATCGCGATCATTGGTGTGCAAATAACGCTTGCCAACAAAACCTTTGACGAAGGTACTCTCTTTCCAATCACCCACCAGCCTGGCATCGGTGTCATCGACGGTCATTGTCGGCAACTGCTTCTGGAGTTTGCCGAGACGCTCTTTCGATGCGTTCAGGAGCTTCTTCGCCTTCGCAACATCCGCTTTTGGCGTGGTGCCGGACGCAGGTAGCGGGCGCGTAATCCAGTTGGATACGTTTCCATCGATCAACGATCTGGTGCTTCGAAAGACCCCAGCCAGAGCGTAGTAGTCCTTGGTCGGAATCGGATCGAACTTATGATCATGACACCGCGCACAGCCAATGGTCATTCCTAAGAATGCACGACCGATCGTGTCGATTTGCTCGTCCACGACATCCATCCGGAGCTGGCGTTTGTCCTGGTTCTCATAGTTCGTTGGACCGAGCGCCAGAAACGCAGTGGCCTTCAGCTGCCGGCTTCGTTCTTCATCATCCGACGCGGGCATCAGATCACCCGCGATTTGTTCGACGATGAACCGATCGAATGGCGTATCGCGGTTCAACGCATCAATCACGTAATTGCGGTATCGCCATGCCACCTTGAACAACAGCGATCGCCCACCGCCGGTTGAATCAGAATACCTCGCAATATCCAGCCAGTGCCTTCCCCAACGTTCTCCAAAATGCGGCGACGCCAGCAGGCCATCAACAACATGCTCAAACGCTTGCGGTGATTCATCTTCCAGGAATGCATGCAGTTGCTGAGTCGTCGGCGGCAATCCAAGGAGATCGAAGTACACCCGTCGCAAGAACGCGCGCCTGGTGGCGTCTTCATTTACTTTCAAACCTTCACGTTCAATCGCCGCGAGAATGAACCGATCAATGTCACCTCTCGGCCAATCCACTGTCTCAACCGTCGGAACAGCTGGCTTAGTGGGCCGGCGGAACGACCAAAACTTTCGGCCGGACTCGACATCCATCCCAGACTCGATGGAATGAGCCTCCCCATCACGCGGATCAGGAGCCCCCATTTCGATCCACTTTTCGAAGTCCGCGATGACTTCAGCTGGCAACTTGCCACTCGGCGGCATTTCGTATCCGTCGTAGCGGATCGATTCAATTAGCAGACTTTCGTCAAGCTTGTGCGGCACCACCGCCGGCCCTGAATCTCCGCCTTTGCGACTGCCCGCGCGAGTATCAAGCAGCAGACCGCCGCGTACGTTTTTTGAATCAGCGGCGTGGCACTTGTAGCAGTGCTGAACCAGTACCGGTCGGATCTTCTTCTCGAAGAACGCAATTTCATCTGCATTCTGAGCGACAACGCGGCTTGTCAGCAGCGTTAAAAAGACAATTGCGATTCGAAAAACTTTCGTCATTTGCGGCCGACGAAGAACAGATGTGGCATCTTGGAACTTTCAGTTCCATCGGGTGCAGCAGCGGCATTGAGATGGCAGCGCTCATACGGCTTTTCGCCGCGAGCACATAATCGGACAGATCCCTAGTCTAGTATCGACGACGGTACGGTGCGACGCTCAATTTGGTTCGGTATGCTATCCCATCCGTCCGAAACGAACATATCCACTGCGTTCGAGATGGCAGCCATCATCGTCACCTGCTTCAGAAAACTGTTGGGAAGCAAAATGAAATCCATACTCTGCGCACTTCTGATCTCCTGCACTTCCCTGCCGGCACAGGAGCATTCGGCGGATCTGGTTATCTATGGCGGAACTTCCGCCGGAGTGGCGGCAGCGGTGCAAGCGTCGCGCATGGGTAAGACAGCGATCATCATTGAACCAAGTCAGCACATCGGCGGGCTGACCAGCAGTGGCCTCGGCTGGACAGACAGTGGCAACAAGAATGCCGTCGGCGGGATCTCTCGCGAGTTCTATCAGCGGGTGAAAAAGCATTACGACAAACCCGAATCATGGGTCCATGTCTATCAAAATCGCTTCAGCCGCTATCGCGCCGGCGATGATGCCATGTGGGTGTTCGAACCAAAAGTTGCGGAGGCCATTTTCGAAGAGCTCGTTGTCGAACACAAAATCAAGGTCTTCAAGGGAGAGCGTCTCGATCGCAGCCAGGCAGGAGTCACAAAGTCGGATCAACGAATCACTTCACTGAAAACGGAATCAGGGATCACATTTCGAGGGAAGATGTTCGTCGATGCGACCTATGAAGGCGACCTGTTGGATGTCGCTGGTGTGTCGTTCGCCGTTGGTCGCGAAAGCAACAGCCAGTACGACGAAACACTAAACGGTGTTCAAAAGACGAAGAATTTTCACAATCACTTGTTCAAGAAAAACGTCGACCCATACGCCATTCCAGGCGACCCGAGTAGTGGTCTTGTTTGGGGAGTTCACGGCGACCCGCCGGGCGAAGACGGTGCGGGTGACAAACGCATGCAGGCCTACTGCTATCGCATGTGCATGTCGAATGTTGCATCGAATCGAGTTCCGTTTCCCAAACCGGACGGCTACGACGAGAAGCAATTTGAACTTCTCTTTCGCAACTTCGAAGCAGGCGACCTTCGGTTCCCCATGAAGCCGGACATGATGCCCAACGGCAAGACAGACACCAACAACAACTGCGCGTTTAGTACGGACGCGATTGGATTGAATTATGACTATCCGACGGCCAGTTACGCCGAGCGTGAAAAGATTCTGGCTGAACACGAACGGTACCAAAAAGGCTTGATGTGGACTCTGGCCAATCACCCTCGGACACACCCGGACATTCGCCAACAGATGAAGACGTGGGGTTTGGCCGCAGATGAATTCGTCGACAACGGAAATTGGCCGCATCAGATTTACGTCCGCGAAGGACGCCGGATGGTTAGTGACTACGTGCAAACAGAAAAGGACTGCCGACGCCTTCGCATCGCCGAAGACAGCGTGGGACTAGGTTCTTACAACATGGATTCCCACAACGTGCAGCGGTATGTGACGCCCGAAGGTTTCGTTCAAAACGAAGGGGACATTCAGGAATCACCCGGTGGCTCTTACGCAGTTAGTTACCGAGCGATCGTGCCGAAACGCGACGAGGTTCAGAACCTGTTTGTGCCAGTCAGCTTGTCAGCATCGCACATTGCTTTCGGTTCAATTCGAATGGAACCGGTCTTCATGGTGCTTGGTCAATCCGCAGCAACCGCAGCCGTCATGGCGATCGACTCAGGCAGCGCTGTTCAGGATGTTCCGTACGCAGAGCTTCGCAAACGACTGCTGGCTGACAAACAGGTACTCGATATCCCAAAAAAGTCGGCCCCAAGAATCGTCACACCAAAATCGAAGCTTGCCGGAATCGTGATTGATGACGAAGAAGCCACATACGTCGGCGCCTGGACAAGAAGCACTTCTGTAGGCACCTATGTAGAACGCGGATATCGCCACGACGGGAACGCTGGCCAGGGGCAAAAGAAGGCCATCTTCACCACCAGGCTTCAGCCCGGTGAATACGACATTCTCCTCGCTTACACCCCCAACAAAAACCGCGCGTCGAATGTTGATGTGCAACTCAGCAGCGGGAACCTCGGACCGTGGTCCGGCCCGACCGTCAACATGCGAAAGACTCCGACGGAACCAAATGGCTTCGTTAAAGTCCGAAGCTGTGTGGTCACCATGCAGGACCAGGAAGTCACCGTGACTGTCACGAACAACAATGCTGACGGCTACGTCGTTGTCGACGCGGTTCAGTTCCTGAAGAAGTGACACCGAACGCAACTTCATCTCTACATATGAATCTGCGAGACTCCACCAACCTATTTTGAACCATGGCAGATCGTCGCCGAGGGACTCATGAAAATCGCAAGCTATTCAATCTGTGCCGTTGTGATTCTGGCCGCTTGCGGTTCGACCGCATCTGCCCAGTCGGACGAGAACAACACGGACTCGGTGAGTGTCGACCAGATTCTTGAGCTCTGCTATCTGGTTGGAGACCGGCATGTCGACCCACCTGCCACGCAGCAACTTGTGCTATCTGCAGCCAAGGCAATCTACGAAACGGCAAACAAGCCAGCACCGCGGGAGCTAAGTAGTCAGGTCTCATTACTCAAGACT
>JBGCDN010000316.1:0-8067 GCA_045105495.1 Planctomycetaceae bacterium | reverse complement strand
GCGACGGCGAGTCCTCGTAGCCGGCTGCCGCTCTGAACAGACGCTGTTCGGCGATGAATTGCGATTCTGGAAAGATTCTCCGGCAATGCTTCAATCCAGAGTCGAGGAACGACCGTTGTCTCCAGTCCGGGCAGGCCGGTAACACCGCCTGTAAAGCCCTGGTCTTCGTGATCGGCAACAAGGATTGATTCATTCGCCTGTGTGCGTCGCGTTCTACGAATACCTCCAACTGCAACGGCAAACATTTCCTGAAACCCGATAAGCAAAACTTGAAGAACCGCAAAAACTGCCACGGTCGCCCCTATCCCGAAGCTGCTTCCGACTCGCCGATAAATCAGAAAGCTCGCCGTGAAGAAACCAATCTGCAGCAGCGATCCTCGAAAGTGGCGCAGGAAGAACCGTCCGGAACCGGGGTTCGATTGTTCGAACGATTCGGGAAGAACCAAACCTCCGAGTACATCGAACGGAAGCATCATCAAAGCGATCGCGCCAAGAAACGCGGCTATTGCTCCGGCCTCTATGAGCAAGCTTTCCGGTCTTTGTGGGAGCATTTGCTGCGGAAGCGCGAGCCAAACGGCGACGGCGGCCAAAACGACCATCGTCCCTACACAAGAAACTCCAAGCCACAATCGAGAGCGAGCGTACGTCATGGTCTTCTCCAGACAGCAAATATCCTTGGCTGCGGATGGTAGGCATGCGGCCATTGGGTTCCAGAGCTGGTGGCAACAGATGCAGAGCAAATATTCGCCGGTTGTTACAAACGGTCTGATCGTACGGTTCTCAACCCAGAGGAGATGCTCGGGCGGGCTGCAGTACCTCAGGACTTGATTGAACAAAAGGTATGTCCAAGCGACGTAAACCTCTCGACTCGAAGCGATGCGTCGTTTGTGGACGATCGTTCAACTGGCGTAAGAAATGGGAGAAGGTCTGGCATGAAGTTCGATACTGCAGTGATCGTTGCCGACGCCAGCGCGGCCAGGCTCAAGGCACAACGGAAGGCGGCACTCCGACCGATGGATGAACACATCGCATACATGGAGACGGCGATTCAGCTCGCGTTGGCTCAGCCGAGAGCCCCATTTGCCGCATTGTTGGTCGATCACAAAAGCGGAGCGACAGTCGCTACCGGCCTCAACGACACCCGACGAAATCCGCTGCGGCATGGCGAAATCGACTGCATCGAAAATGCGTTGATATCGCTGGGTAAGCCGAACTGGAGCAACCTGCGGCTCTATACGACAGCCGAACCTTGTTGCATGTGTCAGTCAGCGATTCTTTGGTGTGGCATTCGAGAAGTGATCTTCGGAACGTCTGTTTCGACGCTCAGGAAACTCGGTTGGAACCAATTCGACATGACTGCACAAGATGTGATTGATAAGACACCGTTCGCGCAGTGCTCAGTCATCGGTGGCGTCTCTGAGTCTCGGTGCGACGCGTTGTTTACCATCGCAGCCGAATTGAAAGGACTCACCAAGTAGTGGCGTCCATCGATTTGTCGATAACGAACCCACGAGGCTGCGGTCGTGGGTTAAAGAATCTCGGTTTTCGCGGTTAGCTCCAGACAGCAGACGCAGGGAACTCACGGAGCAGACATATGAGAAACGAATCGAACACAGACGCTGGTCGCCGGTTCTCGGTACTCATGGAGAACGATTCCGGAGTCATGAAGGCAATTGTAGAAGCGGTCCCTGTGGAACACGGGCTGATGTTTCGATTAATCGGTTCCGTGCCCCAGTCGGGTTCACTTCGACCGACCGATACGGACCAGCTTGTCGAAGCGATCAAGCTTATGCAGTGGTGTCATGATCACTCCGAGGTCTTTGAAGGCATCACATCTCCTGACGCTGCGTCTTCGAGCGAGTCGGCGTGAGATTCAAAGCTGGTCCGCCGTTGGTCGATTGATTTTTCGATAGGTGAGTCGACCACGCTCAGCGGCGGAATCTCTTATGATCGGCACGGCTGGTAAATTGACTGGCCGAACTGGGCCTTTCGGGTGCAAAACTCAATCCGCAAGGCCCCCTTCGTTGCTCTGGCGACTTTTTGTCGGTAAACCTGAGGCTTGACGGAACGCACTTCTTGCCAGCTTCTACCCATGTCTCGCATTCGCCAGCTTGACCCTACGGTCATCAACAAAATCGCTGCCGGTGAGGTTATTGAACGCCCTGCCAGTGTCGTAAAAGAGCTGCTGGAAAACAGCATCGACGCGCTCGCGACGCGTATCGAGGTTGATATTGAAGAAGGCGGCAGCGAACTGATTCGCGTGGCAGACAACGGTTGCGGCATTCATCCGGACGACTTACTGCTTTCGGTGACCAGTCACGCGACCAGCAAGATTGCCGACGACGCTGACCTGTTTCGTGTTCACACTATGGGATTCCGTGGAGAAGCCCTTGCGTCAATTTCTTCGGTCAGCCGCTTCACCGTCCGCTCCCGACAGGAAGACGCGGCGGCCGGTGTTGAATTGACTGTCGCAGGTGGACAACCAGCCGCAGCGAAAGAATGCGGCTGCCCAGTCGGAACCATTATTGAAGTACGGCAGCTGTTTTTTAACACGCCTGTTCGACGGAAGTTCCTGAAACGTGTCTCGACCGAATTTGGTCACATCAGCGAGCAATTTGTTCGCATCGCAATCGCCAATCCACGGTTGCACATGGTGCTCAGGCACAACGGCAAGATCGTTTACGAACAGCCCGCAAGTGCAGGTCTGGCCGAACGTCTGCGTCTGTTCTACGGCGACGAACTCGCGGACAAGTTGATCGAAGTCGAATCCGAAACTGGTGAAGGCGAGAACCTTGTTCGCCTTTGGGGCTTCGTCGCACATCCGAGTTACAGCAAGTCAACTCGCAAGAGCCAGTATCTGTTTTTGAACGGACGGTGGATTCAGGACAAATCGCTTCAACATGCTTTGGGCGAAGCGTACCGCGGCCTGTTAATGGTAGGGCGATTCCCAGTTTGCTTTCTGTTTCTTGAGATGGCTCCGGATCAAGTGGACGTGAACGTCCATCCGACCAAGATGGAAGTTCGGTTCCGAGACAGCCAGCAGTTGTACCGTCAGATGCTCAATACGCTACGGAAACAGTTTCTCTCGATGGAACTGGAAAGCGAACTGGAAATCAGTCGAGTCGTCCCCAGTAACCCTGGCAGCGAACTTCGGCTAGAGGGCAAGGCCAGTCCAACGTTCCGGCAAACCAGACTGCCTGAACCAGAACCGATGCGAACGCCACCAACAGTATCACCGGTCTTGGCGAGTCCCACGTCAACGCCGTCGGGCGGTGGTGGTGCGAATGGTGGCACCACTGCGGTCATGCCAAGTTCTGAACAACTTCGTCGTGACATGGCATCGTGGGCGAACGAAGCGACTTCATCCTCAACAACAATGCCGGCGTCGCCGCAAACTACAGCGACGGGTGACGGAAAAGTCGAATCTGGTTCTTCCAGTGAACCGCAGTCCGAGACGCCTGCTGCCGAAATTCTCTCTGATCAAGCTGACGCAAACAGAGCGTTCCAACTGCACGATTGCTACATCGTTGTCGCCACCGACACTGGCCTGACCGTCATCGATCAACACGCGTTGCATGAGCGAATCTTGTACGAGCAATTCCGTGAGAAGACGTTGGCTGGTTCGGTCGAAAAACAAAAGCTGCTCATGCCGGAAGCGATCGAACTTTCGCCGAAAGAAGCAGCCTTGGTTCTCGAACAAAAAGACCTGCTGTACGAACTCGGGTTTGAGGTTGGTGAGTTCGGTGGAAGCACCGTCTTGATTTCTGCTTATCCAGCCATGCTAAAGAACCGCAAGGTCGCAAGGATTGTGCGGGATTTAGCGGAGCACCTGGACAACCAGGACGGCAAGCCGACTCGTCGGGATTTGCTGGACAGCCTGCTGCACATGATGGCATGCAAAGCCGCAATCAAAGCAGGCTATCGACTCAGTCGCGAAGAGATTGAGGCTCTGCTGGAACAGCGGCATTTGTGCGACGATGCACACCATTGCCCGCATGGCAGACCGACATGGCTAACGCTTAGTCAGGCCACGCTGGACAAACAGTTCGGTCGCCTCGGATAATCCGCGGCTTTTCGACCACTCCGAAGGGAGAACAGGGTAAACTTCTGCCCCTTCGAAAGTGCGGCACTCAGTCGTCGCCCGTTGAAACTCCCAGTCGCTGGAACCGGCTCGTCCTATGATTTGCGTCAGCATCGGCAGAACTCGGCACAAGATGGTTGTCGCCGAACACAAGCACCTCGCTGAAAAAGGCGCGGAACTGATTGAGTTGCGACTGGACTGGCTTAGCCGTCGGCCGGATTTGGCTCGGCTTACCAACAACCGTCCAACACCAGTCGTCGTCACATGCCGTAGCCGTGACGACAAAGGACGCTGGCGTGGCACTGAAGATCAACGCCTGGCCATTTTGCGTGAAGCGATTGTATCCGGCGTTGAGTACGTCGATTTAGAAGGAACCATCGCTGGCAAGATCCCACGCTACGGCGACACCAAACGAATTGTTAGCTATCACAACTTCGAAGAGACGCCCGATCACCTTCCGGACATTCTGGAAGACCTCGAAGGCAAAGATCCTGACATCGTCAAGATCGTGACAACGGCCAACACGCCTGCAGATAACGTCCGGATGCTGGAACTGGTCGCGACAGCTAAGGTTCCTGTCGTCGGCTTCTGCATGGGCGAGCTGGGGATTCCAAGTCGAATTTTGTGCGGCAAGTACGGATCTCCATTCACCTATGCCAGCTTTAGCAAAGAACGCGAACTTGCTCCTGGGCAATTGTCTTACGCGGAGACGCGAGCAATCTACGGTTTTGATCGAATCGATAAAGACACCAAAGTCTTCGGTCTTCTGGGCGATCCTGTCGCTCACAGCCACAGCCCGTTTATTCACAACGCGGCGTTTCGAAAGCTCAAGCTAAACGCTGTCTACATTCCATTTCGTGTTCCGCCCGAACTCTTGTCTGAAACGATTGACGAATTCGATCGGCTGCGGTTCCGGGGTTACAGCGTCACCATTCCGCACAAAGAAGAAGCGCTCACCAAAGGTATTGCAGACGAAATTGCCTCTGACGTTGGCGCGTCGAATACGTTGTTTCGTCGGAACAAAAAGTGGCACGCGACCAATACAGACTATTCTGCCGCCGTTGAAGCACTACAAGACGTTCTCGATGCGAGACCACCTGATAAGGACAAACAGATTGAGGACCGTCGCGTTCTCATCCTTGGTGCTGGTGGAGTCGCTAAGGCAATTGCCTTAGCGATGGTCCGAAAGGGTGCGTCTGTCGTGATTGCCAATCGCGGCAAGAAGCGAGGCAAAGGGCTTGCTGAGAAACTCGGCTGCCAAGCGATCAATTGGGAGAACCGAGGCAGCGAGCACGCCGACATCGTCATCAACTGCACCTCTGTTGGCATGCATCCGAAGGTCGACGAAACACCGTACGAAGAACACTGGCTTCGGGAAAACGCAATCGCGTTCGACACCGTTTACACGCCGGAGAACACTCTGTTCCTCAAGAACGCCAAACTGCGTGGCTGTGAAACCGTAAGTGGGCTCGACATGTTTGTCCGCCAAGCCGCTCATCAATTCCGCATCTTCACCGGACAGGAACCGCCGACGGAATACATGCGTGATACGCTCCGCAAGTGGTTGTCACCGGGCCGATGAACCAAATCGTCACACTCATTGGCTATCGAGCCACCGGAAAATCCACCATCGCACCTGCTCTTGCTCAACGGTTGGACTGGCAGTGTGTTGACAGTGATATCGAAGTCGAAAAACAGTCTGGCCGGACTATTGCACAGATCTTCGAAGAAGATGGTGAAGCAGAATTCCGGCGGCTCGAACGGGCGACAATTGTCGAACTCTTGAAACGGAAGCAAACCGTTTTGTCTGTCGGCGGCGGGGCGATCTTGGACGCGGCGACGCGGAACGATCTGAAAGCTGCTGGGCCGGTTATCTGGTTGCAGGCGTCTGTAGAGACGATTGCTTCGCGGCTGACGGCCGATTCAAAGACAAAAACTAGTCGTCCAAACCTCACAGAGAGTGTCGATCAGCGAACCGAAGTCACTGAGGTGCTCAAACTGCGGACAAGGCTGTATGCTGAAACAGCGACCATTGTGATTGACACAGAAGAACTTGATTGTGAACGCGTGACAGACATCGCTTACAAGGAAATCGCGAAGCTCCTCACTAAAGGAGTCACCGAGTGATGCGAGAGTTTGCGAAAGACTTTCCGTTCGAGATGGTCGTTTTCTTTGTATTCGTATTCGGTACTGTCTTCGGCAGCTTCCTGAATGTGTGCATTCACCGATTCCCCAAGTTCGATCGATTGAAAGATCAGCTTACGGGAATTTGGGGACGATCGGGCTGCCCACGCTGTAAGACCGAAATCCTCGCACGCGACAACATTCCGATCATCGGATGGCTGCTGCTACGAGGTAAATGCCGAAGCTGCAACCTGAAAATCTCGTCGCGGTATCCGCTCATAGAACTCGGTAACGGGCTGCTGTTCGTTCTCGTCTTCTTGTTCCAATTCCCGGAAGGGTTCCTCACATTCTGGGACGAACAATGCTGTGCGAATCCGATGGGCCCACAAATTGTTTCGCACGTCGGCGCATACTCTGCCGACACCTGGATGTACCTTCGGTTCCTATTCCACATGGTTCTGATTGAGTCGCTGGTTGTCGCCACGTTCATCGACCTCGATCTTCAGATCATTCCGGACGGGTGCACTGTCCCTTCGATGATCTTCGCCATCATTGCTTCAACAGTCGTCGGGCAGCTGTTTCTCGTTCCCATCTGGTGGAACCCTCTGCCTGTGAACCAGGCAATTATGGAAGACCTGCTTCCACAGTCACTTTCATGGGTCGTGTTCGACTTCGACGGAATTCGATTTGCGAAAGACCATCCGCACATCCATGGATTGCTAAACAGTTTGTGTGGTCTATTGGTTGGCGGCGGCTCGATTTGGGCCGTTCGAATCATTGGGCATCAGGCACTCAAGCGTGAAGCAATGGGCTTCGGCGATGTTGTCCTGATGGCCGCAATCGGCAGCTTCATCGGATGGCAGCCGGTGACCATCGTTTTCTTCCTTGCCGCCATGTGTGCGATGGTGGCGGTTATGTTTGGAGTTGTCTTCGGCTGGCGACAAGAGATTCCCTACGGGCCGTACCTAAGCCTCGGCGCGCTTCTGCTGATCTTGTTTTGGGACAAGATCTGGCCAAGAGCCGAACCTTTCTTCGACTACGGAGTGGGGATCTTTTTCTTCGCCGGAACGATGGGCATCGCACTGTTCGTCTCGCTGTTGATGCTTCAAGGCGTGAAGCGAATACTTGGCATTCCGCTGTATGAAGAACGTCACGAAGGCGAATGGACCTCTGCGGACACGCTGCATCATTTCGCCGGTGAGAAGATCGACGACCAGACCTGCCAATGGAAGCGCCCCACATGGGAAGGCTCACTCAGCGGTCGTGGGCTAAGACAACACGACATCTGGCGCAACCCATAGCGTGGGTGATATAGCCGAGTCGGTCCGCTACGGTTTGAATCGACATTCATCGAGGGTCACGCCACTAGTGGTGCGTCTCGTTTTAGGTCTTCAGCAGAGCTTCCAGGTCAGCACCTTCGCAGTGCTGCTGCAACGCATCAGCGAGGGCTCTTGCGGACTCGATGCGTTTGGCTGGGTCGGTGGCGGTTGCTTGATCGACGATTTGTTCGATCGCCGGAATGAGGTCGCGTTCGTGATGCAGCAGTGAAGAAACACTGCCGGTAATCAGGCAGCATAGAACGGCACCCAGGCTGAAAACGTCGGACTGTGGACTGACCTGGCGTGGGTCCATCTGTTGTTCTGGTGCCATGTATCCAACCGTGCCGAGGATCAAGCCGGCTGGTGTCAGGTCATCGTCAGCGTCGGTACTTGGCTGAGGCGTGTATTCTCGGATTAGGCCGAAATCGACGACCTTAACCATCGGAGCTTCGCTTGGTTTTTCTTTCGCAAGTATCAGGTTGGATGGTTTGATATCTCGATGTACGACGCCTTGCTCGTGAGCGTATTGAACACCCAAAGCTG
>JBGCDN010000315.1:0-5564 GCA_045105495.1 Planctomycetaceae bacterium | reverse complement strand
AAGTCGAACAGCACACGGTTCTCAACCGCTGCCTACCGACAGTCGGTTGCTGCAGGCGATGAGTCATGGGTTGCCAGAATGCTCCGGCGTCGCCCTCGGTCTAGACCGTTTGATCATGATCGCGCTTGGCTTGGATGAGCTAGCAGACGTTTGGGCGTTCCCCATCGATCGCGCGTAGTTTCGATCGCTTGTGTTGAACTGGTCACAGGACGATTGCCCTACGGCTTACCGGCAGGCGATACTAATCGAACTGAACTCCAACGAACGGACGGATACTCAATGACCGCACTCGCCATTCTGCTTACCGCGCTTCCTCTGCAAGCTGGGGACGTTCCGGCTTTGACCGCTGATGAAACGGCGGCGATGTCTGTCATCACAGAACAAAATGTTCTGGGTACCGTTTCCTTCCTCGCGTCAGACGAAATGGCGGGTCGGGATACACCGTCGCCTGAACTCAACATCGCTTCGGCCTACGTTGCGTCTCGGTTCCGAGCAGCCGGGTTGGAAGGACTGGGGCCAGCTGGTTCTTTCTATCAGGAAACCACGCTTGATACTTTCAAGGCTCCGACTGGAGCGACCGTGCAAGCGGCTGACGCCAAATTGAAATGCTACGGAGCTCTTTACGGTGGCCGGGAAGAGTTTACGTTCGAGGGAGACATCCCCAAAGTTGTGAACAATAAAAAAGTGAACGGGCCAGTCTGGATGCCGGCACCACAACTTCGACCCGGCATGCCGCCGAGTTTCCTGCCGCGTTTGGTTTCCCGCAGTGCACTGGCCTTCAAACGATTGGGAGCCACCGCACTGGTTGTTGTGGTTGAACCAGAAAGCCCGCTTGTCGGAGCAGTCGCGCAGTATCAACAACAACCAACGATGCGATCTGCACCATTGCCAATCGTTGTGGTATCTGCTGAACCGAAAGGTGTTTGCAAAGTTTCCGTACCTGCTCGAGTTGCTGAACCAGCCGTCGTTCGAAATGTCATCGCTGTTCGACGCGGAAGCGATCCTGAAATGGCGAAACAAGCCATCGTCATCACCGCACACCTCGATCACATTGGCCGCGCGAAGGGGGAAGATAAAGTCAACAACGGTGCCGACGACGACGCCACCGGTGTGACTGCCGTTCTGACTCTCGCAGAAGCTTACGCAGCAATGAAAGAGGCTCCAAAACGATCCGTCATCTTCATGACGTTTTGGGGAGAAGAGAAAGGTTTGCTTGGTTCGAAGTACTTCGTCGAATCACCGCTTTGGCCTCTGGAGAACATTGTGGCAAACCTGAATTTCGAAATGCTGGGCCGTCCGGAAGAGGGGGCTGATCACAAAGCATGGATGAGCGGTTGGAAGAAATCGGACCTCGGAGAACTGATGGCCAAAGGCGCTGCACGCGCAGGGATCACGGTCTTCGAACACCCTCGACACAGCGCCCCGCTGTATCGGGCGAGCGACAACTTTTCGTTTGTTCGAGCCGGTGTCATTGGACACAGCTTTTCAGCGGGTTCGCTGCACCAGGACTATCACCAACCGAGCGATGAGTGGGAAAAGCTGAAGATTCCCCACATGACGAAAGTTATTCAGGGTTTGTTCGCAGGCAGCCTGCCGATCGCGCATGGTGAGATGACGCCGCAGAAGAAGTAGCGATTTGTTCTTGGGGCCTCCGAGCCCCAAGGTAGTTGGACGTTGATTGGTGAAGAGCGTTCGATCCAGCCGTCATTGTGACCGCAAGTTCTTAGAGTTGTTGATGCTTGGGGCTCGGAGGCCCCAAGTACAATTGAGTGGTGCCGGAACAATTAGGACTAACAGAACATGATTCGCACAGCGCTTGTGATACTCGCGATGACTTCAGTCGCTTCTGCACAGACGGTTCTTGTTGAAGCGGAAAGCTTTGAGAACCATGGTGGGTGGAAGCTCGACACGCAGTTCATCGAAACGATGGGCTCTCCGTACCTGCTGGCTCATGGGTTGGGTCGTCCGGTGAAAGATGCGATGACGACGGTGACCTTCCCGAAGGTGGGCAAGTACCGCGTTTTGGTTCGAACCAAAGACTGGGTCGCACCATGGGGGGCGAAGGGAACGCCGGGGCGGTTCCAACTGCTGATCAATGGCAAAGCATTGGAAACAGAATTCGGTACCGAAGGTGCTGAGTGGCACTGGCAGGATGGCGGTGACATTCAGGTTGATACGACGGAAGCGAAACTGTCGCTGCGTGACTTGACCGGGTTCAATGGTCGATGTGATGCGATTTGTTTTGTGACGGAGAACGGTGATCCGCCTCCGTTTGTACTGGTAGTGTCGCCATCGGGAGAAGTCTCAATTGGAGGTCAGGTAGTGGCTCCTGACAAACTTAAGACGGCCCTGGAGAGGAGAGCTCGGCTCTTCCCGAAGGACGATGTTGAGATTTTCGCGGATAGCAGTACACCCAATTCAAAAGTCCAAACAGTGTTTCAAACGGTTTCACGGTCGGGTCTTTCGTTCATTTTGGGTGTCTACCGAGATCAGAGCCACGCACTTGCTTTACACTGGTGGCGCAAGCGGATGTTGGGTCTTCCGGACAAACCGGAAGTCAAAGACGGCTACGACCTGGTTGTTGTTGGAGGTGGCTATGCGGGTGTCGCTTCCGCTTTGTCAGCGGCACGCATGGGCTGCAAGGTGGCGCTAATTCAGAACCGTCCGGTCCTTGGCGGGAATGGTTCCAGCGAAGTCCGTGTTTGGGCGATGGGCAACATCCGTCGCGGTCGCTACCCGCGGATCGGTGAGATTGTCGAAGAGTTCTGCGATCGCGCGACGAAGTCGCCGGGGACGTATGAAGAGTTCGAAGACGATAAGAAGGAAGCCATTGTCGCGGCGGAGAAGAATATTGATCTGTTTTTGAATCATCACGCTTACAAGGTTGATGGAACCGAAGACAAGATCGACGCCATCTACGCTTTCGATACACGAACCAGTGCTGAGCGGCGGTTTGAAGGGCGACTGTTCGCTGACTGTACGGGTCACGGCACAATCGGTTATCTGGCCAAAGCCAATTGGGAGATGACCCCCAAAGGCCGGATGGGCATGAGCAACATGTGGGCGTGGGACGAAGGTGATAAAGCCGTGTCTTACCCTGACACACCGTGGGCTCTGGACCTCACGATGAAAGATTTCCCCTACCCGCGCGATCATCATGGGCAGTGGTTTTGGGAAGGCGGGTTCGACAAGGATCCGATCAAAGAAGCAGAACTCATTCGCGACTGGAACCTGCGAGCCGTCTACGGTGCGTTCAACGCGATGAAGAACAAAGAAGGAGCAGCGAAGCACAAGACCGCGTTCCTCACATGGATCGCCTACATCGGTGGGCCGCGCGAATCGCGGCGGTTGATGGGCGATGTCGTTTTGACGCAGGAAGATGTCGTCAGCAAACGCGATTTCAAAGACGGATGTGTGCCCAGCACCTGGAGCATCGACCTGCATTACCCGCGCAAGGAGTATGCGGACAAATTTCCTGAGAACCCGTTTATCTCTGTCGCGGTTCACGATCGCCGCATCGATCGCGGGTATGGCTACCCGGTTCCGTATCGCTGCTTCTATTCGAAGAACATCAACAACTTGTTCATGGCCGGTCGCTGTGTGAGCGTCACTCACGAAGCACTTGGAACCACGCGAGTCATGAAGACGTGCGGTATGATGGGTGAAGTTGTCGGCAAGGCCGCATCGGTTTGTGTTCAACACGACTGCTTCCCCCGAGAGGTCTACACGGGGTATTGGTCGGAGATGGAACGACTGCTGAAGCTACCCGGCAAAGCACGGCGGAAAACCGTGGACGCGCCGATTGATATTCCGGACGACATCATGGAGATGGCCGGACCGCGAGGACCGATTACCGGACTGAACCCAAAGAAGCTGCCGGGTTTGGTCGTTGATGATCGGGATGCAGAAGTCAAAGGCAAGTGGCAGGGCGGCGGCAGTCTGAAGGGCTACGTTGGTTACGGGTACCGCTATGCTCCAGCCGATTCCGGAGCAACGGCGGTCTATCGGTTCAAGGCTCCGGCAACCGGCGAGTTTGACATTCGCATCGCGTCGCAGCCTCACCCCAATCGAGCCAAACGAGCCGTCGTCAAAGTGAACGGCGAGGCCGCGCGGGTCGACATGACGAAAGAGCCGAACCGTCCGAACGGGTTCATTCAGGTTTCGACGCAGCAGTTCACAAAGGGACAAGAAGTGAAGGTCCGCGTCGAAACGAAAGACGCTGGCGGCATGGTTCATCTCGATGCCATTCAGGTCGTGCCGGCGAAGTGAGTTCTGATTCGCTGCCAATAGTTACTCGTCCGGCACCAAACCCTGCGCGTTCGATTCGTGCGTGGATCATGCAGGCGGGTCGGTGCTTGCTATTGGTTGCCATTGTGCTGTTGATTCATTGGCGACATCAGCAGGATCGAATTCGAAACGCAGCCGGGCAAACCGCGCCGAAGCTGGTCGATGTGCAGGTTCTGTTTTCTGGTGCAGAGCGATTGGACGCGACCGGCGACAGCGATTGGAACGTGCTGGATTCTGACGATGAAATTGTTGGTCGCGTGGTGCAGACGTCACCAATGTCAGACGACATCGTTGGGTTCTCCGGACCGTCAAACGTTCTGATTGGCTTTGATGCAAAGAACCAACTTGTTGGCCTGCGAATCCTCAGCAGCGAAGACACTCGCGATCATGTGGATTCAATCACAGAAGATGCCGGGTTCCTGAATTCGCTGAATGGAATGAGCACCGAACAGGCTCTCGACACAAAGATTGATGCGGTATCGGGGGCAACGCTAACTTGTCTGGCAATCCAGCAAAGCGTTCGTAAGCGATTGGGCGGCATTGTGACGCCATCGAAGTTTCCGGATCCAGTACAGCTTGCCGATGTTCAAAAGCTGTTCGAAAACGCCGACCTCATTGCCGAGCCCCGCGCGGATGGAATGCGAGAAGTTTACGCCGCGAACCAGATGCTGGGGTTCGTGCTGCGAACGTCTCCGACGGCCGACAATGAACTTGGATATCAGGGGCCGAACGACGTGTTGATTGGGTTCTCGCCGGACGAGAAGGTCATTGGCATCGAACTGGTTGGCAGTTACGACAATCAGCCTTACGTGCGGTACGTCCGCGAAGACTGGAGCTTCCCGACACGCTTCAACGAGATGGCTCGGGGAGAACTTGCCGAGCTGGATCTCGAAGCGGCTGGCATTGAAGGTGTCGCTGGAGCCACGATGACCAGTGTGGGGATTGCTCGATCGATGGTTCTCTCCGCTCATCAAAGTTTGCAACCACCACCAATGCCTGAACCGAAACCAGCGATTCAAATCAGTCGTCGCGATCTGGGCACGATCGGAATGACGGTGCTCGGTTTGTTAATCGGACTTACCTCGCTTCGCGGAAACAGGCATCTACGCATTGGCTTCCAAGTGCTGTTGATTGGATATCTCGGGCTGATGAACGGCGACATGCTTTCTCAGGCGTTGCTGGTGGGTTGGGCCAGAGCGGGCGTGTCGTGGACAACTTCCGTCGGATTGCTGTTTCTGACGTTGGCGGCGTTCAGCGTGCCAATTTTCAGCGGACGC
>JBGCDN010000314.1:0-4293 GCA_045105495.1 Planctomycetaceae bacterium | reverse complement strand
ATTCCTTGGTAGCGCGAAACAGGTTCCAGCGGGAGTGAGGCCGGAACAGCCGCTATGCTGGATTCCAAAAGTGGCTGACAATTCAAGCGGTGGTCAGATGTGGAACACAAGTTCTGCGTGGGGGCCATACCATAAGGGTGGAATGCTGCACCTTTCGTGGGGGCGTTGCACGATGCATGCAGTGCTGCGAGATGTCGTTGGTGGAGTGCATCAGGGGGCGACGGTGCAGTTTCCCGGATTGACGTTCCTATCGGGTAGCGGTGAAGCGGAGTTCAATCCGAAGGACGGTCAATTGTATGTTGTCGGCCTGGACGGTTGGCAAACCGGGGCCGTGCAGGATGGTTCTCTCCAGCGAGTGCGATACACGGGAAAGCCCGTGCACATGCCATCTTCTTTTCGTGTGATGGCAAACGGCGTAGAGATTGGATTCTCTGAACCGCTGGACAAGAACCAATTGGCTGACGCGAAGAACTATCGAATCGAACAGTGGAACTATCGTTGGACCAGTACGTACGGTTCTTTTCACTATTCAGTGAACGATCCGAAGAAGGTTGGCCACGATTCTGTCGAGGTTCTGTCTGTTTCTGTCAGTGAAGATCAAAAGTCGGTGTTTTTGAAGACAAAACCACTGCGTCCGGTGGATCAGATTCATGTGCACATCGATTCCGCGACGAAAGCTGGTCGTCCGTTGGCTTTCGATGTGTACGGAACCATCAAGCGAATGCGACCACCGATGTAGTCAGCGTGCTTGATTGCGATCGTTTCGAGGATCGATCTTTACCCCGACAAAGGGATTACTTAGCAACTCATGCAGGCGATCTTCGCGCTTCTCAGTCAGTCTCTTCAACGAGACTGCCGTCAGGCATCAACGGCGTTACTTCGCGCGGTGTCTGTGGCGGCGATGCTGCTTGTTTTGTTTGTCATCCGTGCGGCGAGCCAAACTGCGACTGGGCTTGGTTTCGCCAGCTACCTGTTGTGGATGAACTACAGCGGAATCACGTTGGCCGGGTTTTCGTGGTTCGCGGCTGCGATTGTTGAAGAGCGAGAACAGAGAACGCTTGGCTTGCTTCGTATGACCGGCGTGCCCGGTGGCGCGATCTTGTTAGGGAAGTGGTTGCCGCGAGTTGTCGTCGTGCAGGTGCTGTTGATTGTTCAAATCCCGCTTGCAGTGCTTGCCATCACGATGGGTGGTGTGACTCGGTACCAGCTGTTCGCTGCCTACATCGCGCTTATGGCGTACACCGTCATGATGTCCAGTATTGGTTTGCTCTGGTCAACGGTTTGTACTCGCGGACGCCGAGCCTGCAACTTGGTCATGGTTTGTTGGTTCCTGCATGTCAGTGGCCCACCGCTCGCGAAGTGGTTTTTTAGTATGCAGGATGTTCAGCGGGTGGTTCTGAATTGGACTGGCTGGACGTGTCAGGGCATCATTGATTTTGCAGATACGCTGCATCAGATGTCTATGTTTCGGCGGATGAATTCCATACTTGCGACGATGGGTGGTGAAACGGTTTTCACTCTTCAGGTCTTCAGTAATTTGCTTATCGGTCTGACAGCGTTCGGCTTGGCGTGGTTCGTGTTCGAATACTTGACACTTTACAACCTTGAGACGCCCGCCAAGGCACCACCGCGAGTCTCTCGGTTATGGCGACGTCGAGAACGGAAGTCAGGCAAGCGGCCAAAACAGGCAGGTCGATCGTGGGGTTGGGCGTTGGCATGGAAAGAGTTCAACTTCTCCTGTGGCGGTTGGACATGGTTTTTTACCAAGGCGGCCTTCTATCACGGCCTGTCGATCTTGATTATCAGCATTTCGGCGAGTGCTGGCATGACGATTCAGGATGCATGGGATGAAGTTGCAGGTGGTGTTTTCATTACATGTGGAATGGCTGGTGTTTGTATTGAATTCGCTGGCTTGACCAGCCGGATATTCTCTTCAGAGATTCACCTCAAGACGCTGCAGGAATTGATGGTTCTTCCGATCTCCATAGCAAAGATCGGATACGAAAAGATGTTTGGCGTTGTGCTGGCAATTCTACCCGCACTGAGTGCAGTGGTTGTTGGTTGCCTGATAGATCCGTCAGTCGCGGGTTATGGGTTTCTCGGTGGAGTCTTCAGTCGCGGTGGGCTATCCACTTTGATGGTCTATCTCGCATTCGTTCATCTGGCGTGCTACCTCTGTATTCATGTGCGAGCCGGCGGACTGCTGCTGACGTTCTTGCTTTTTTGGGTCCTGCTCGCCATGGCGCAGGGGTTAATCGTTTTCATTCCGGAAGACACAGTGGTCACAATCATGATCGTCGGTAGTTTGCTGGTGTGTGCTGTCCTGCAGTATCGGATAGTTGTGGACGTTGCCCGAAAAGGGACGCGGTAGTGGGATCGCTTCTGACCCAAACCGTTGCTCTGTTTGTTCGAGCCGTGCGGCGAGATTCGCGGAACCTGTTCTCGCATCTCATGCGAGGCGGGTTGGCTCTGATGTTGGTGGTGATTCTGATCGCCGCGTATCGCCAGATGAGCGTTTTCAGCGCGTCAGGTCTCAGTGTTTTCGGAATGATC
The DNA here is from genome assembly GCA_045105495.1 of Planctomycetaceae bacterium. Classification (GTDB taxonomy): domain Bacteria; phylum Planctomycetota; class Planctomycetia; order Planctomycetales; family Planctomycetaceae; genus CAYNWT01. Next base: position 1,740 of record JBGCDN010000314.1, on the reverse strand, counting down.
ATGTGGGTGAACTTCATGTTCATTTCGATTGCTGCGATTGGTTACTTCTCCACATCGATAACAGAGGAGAAAGAAGAGGGGACTCTGGGGCTGCTTCGGATGGCAGGAGTCAGCCCGCTGTCGCTGTTGTTTGGGAAGTCCGTGTCCAGGCTTTGGCTGGCCGTTGTCTTGCTTAGCATTCAGTTTCCCTTCGCAATGCTGGCGATCACGCTTGGGGGAATCACACTAAGGCAGATTGCTGCCTGCTATATCGCATTGGCTGGATACACGTTCTTCTTAAGCGGAATGGCGACCTTGTGTTCTGTTGTCACTGCAAAATCGATGAAGGCCGTTGTCTATATGGTCGTCGCTTCGGTCGTGTTGTTTCTGCTTCCCAGTATTTGTGATGCTGCTGACGATCTCGCAAATCTGTTGTTCGCAATCGATTGGATCGAGCGTGTCGAAGGACTGACAGACCGGCTGTTGAACCTGTCGATTTCGTCTCGTTTGAATGGTGTTCTCGCAACCGGGTTTGATGAGCCATTGTTTGACCAGCACTTTCAAGCTCACGCGATCGGTGGTTGTTTCTTCTATTTGTTGTCGTGGCTGTTGTTTGATTTCTTTGCGTATCGACAGACAGATCATTCTCCCGGCCGGGCAGCACGGACCTTCCTCAAAAAGCTGGGGTTAAAAGCTGGCCGCGCGTGGCCGTCTTCAGTGGTTTGGAAGGACTACCACTTCGGAAGCGGTGGATATCGATCTGCTTTGATGCGTACTGTGCTCATTGTCGCTGGCACTGCTTTGTTCGGGTGGTTCGCTTGGTACAACCGGCCGCTGGGTGCTCAGTTTGACACTCGGGATATTGGATCGATCCTGTGTGGTTGGTCGATTTTTCTGACAGTGATTGAGTGCACCATCCAGTCGATTCGCCTCTTGAGCGACGAACATTCGCAGCGAACGTTACCGCTGCTGGCAATGACACCGGGTTCCGCTGCTGGCAAAGTGGGGGCGAAGGCCGCCGGCTTGTTGCTGGGACTGCTGCCGAATGTCATCGCGTTTATTCTTAGCCTGTACCTGAACCCCGATCTTCTGGGCGACTACCTCGAAGAAGCCGCGCGTGACCCTAAGTTTTTATTTGTCTCAGCTTATATGTTGATTGTGACTCTGCTGTTCTTCCACTTGAGCGCGTTCTTTGCCAGTTACGTTAAGTGGGCCGCCGTTCCATTGGCGTTTGGTACCCTGTTGGCCTTCAGCATGCTGTGTCTCTTTACGGCACTAGGGCCAAGGGCAAGTAACAGCACCGTAACTGTTGTTTTCTTCATGCTGGATTGCCTGGGGTTGATTGCGATCGTCGGATTGATGGCCGCGATCGTTCATCGGTTCACTGCACTCCAGGAACGCTAGGCAAGGCAACGTCCCGTTGCACCAGTGCGCGGCAACGGGAGTTGGAATGGTGTGCTTCGAACGATCATTGCCTTTGACTGTCGAAGCAACTTATTGAGAAGTCGGATACGCAACTGGCGATGGTTACTTCATCTTGTACGGCTTCTCGGTTTTAACGTCGCCACCGAAGGACGCGCGGAATGCTTTCAGTTGAGCGGCGACGGTTTTGTCTGGTCCGGTTAGCTTAAGGACCAGTACCGCTTTTTGTGTTCGCAACAGGACCGCCAGCATTCGGTAGCCGGGAGCATCTTTCGACTTTCGCATCATCGGTGGACCGATCGGTTTCTTGTAAGTACCAGCGAGTTCGAGCAGATAGTA
>JBGCDN010000313.1:0-9325 GCA_045105495.1 Planctomycetaceae bacterium | reverse complement strand
ACGGCGATCAAGGAATCTTTGTTCGCGCAGATGTGTTCGAAGAACTCGGCGGCTTTCCTCAGGTCAAACTGATGGAAGACTTACTGTTCGTGAAGAACCTGCGACGTCGAGGGACCTTTGCTGTCTTGCCACAAAGAATTCGTACGTCGGCTCGCCGTTGGAACCACTCTGGCGTGATACGTCAGACGTTGTCCAACTGGGCCATGTTGATGCTCGCACACTGTGGAGTTTCACCGAATTGGCTCGCTCGGTTCTATCCGAACGTGCGGGCTTCCGGCGAGTGAGCAACTAACCAGGCTGGAGACGAAGCGGTCTCATCGCAGGCCAAGCTTTTCAATCTTCTGTTGAAGATTCTGACGGTGGATTCCAAGCTGCCGCGCCGCCGCACTGACATTGCCTTCGTTCTGATCCAGTGCGGCAGAGATGGCTGTGCGTTCGAAGTATTCGACCAACCGGGCCTTCGCTTCTGTCAGCGGAAGATTGAGAAACTCTGCAAAGCTATCAACAGGTTCTTCCCGCGTCGTGGCCAGGCCAAGGTCGATGGGTTCTATGCTTGAGCCGGCACACATTGCAGAAGCTCCAAGAATCCCCTGCTGCAGCTCGCGCACGTTACCAGGCCAATTGTGCCGCAGCATGCATTCGATAGCGTCGGCCGAGATCGACTTCGTTTTCACATCGCTGATGCTGGCAAGGAAGTGCCTGGCAAGAAGCAGAATATCTTCACGCCGATGCCGCAGCGCAGGGATATTGAGTTCGATACCGCGAATTCGAAACAGGAGGTCCTGCCGAAACAGCCCTTCGCCAATTGCTTCCTCAAGATCCTGATGCGTCGCACTGACAACACGAACATCGACAGGAACCGGCTTGCTTGAACCGACCGGAAGAACCACTTGTTCCTGAAGAGCTCGAAGGATTCTCGTCTGAGCGTTCAGCGGCATATCGCCAATTTCGTCCAGGAAAAGTGTGCCTCCATCGGCTTCACGAAAAACACCTTCACGATCGTTGTCGGCTCCGGTAAACGCACCTTTGCTATGACCGAAGAGCTCGCTTTCAATCAGCGATTCCGGAATCGCCGCCGTGTTCACCGCAACAAACGGTTTGTCCGCTCGATCGCTTCGCTTGTGTAGCTCTCGAGCGACAAGTTCTTTGCCAGTGCCGGTTTCACCGCGAATCAGAACCGGCAGAGAAACCGCCGCGGCTCTTTCCAATCGCGTATACAATTCCTGCATCGCGTCGCTAAGACCAATAATCGAACCGAACCCGCAGTTGCCTTCCAGTCGCCGTTCTAACTGGTCAACTCGACTCTTCAGCGATACACGTTCAATCACCCGCGCGGCGATCGAACGGACGCGTTCAATCTCGTACGGCTTCGACAAATAGTCCGCCGCACCAAGACGCACGCATTCCAATGCCGTTTCGATGGAGTCTTTGGCGGTTACAACAATCACTTCAGGTTTTGTCGCCGCAGTCGGAAGGTCCAACTCAGTCAGAACGCCAAGCCCGTCGCGTTTGGGCATGTTGAGGTCGAGGAACACCAGATCGGGCTGAATGTCCTGAATCAATTCCAGTGCAGCATCGCCGTCGCTGGCTTCAACAATGTTCGCATCGAACTTCTTCAACGCACGAGACATGCCCACGCGTGCTGCCGGTTCGTCGTCGGCGATGAGAATAGTGATGCGTGACACAAAGTTATCCTGTTGTTATCGCGACTCAGTGGCGATGGGAATCTTCAGCGTGAACTCAGAACCGGCTTCGGTTGATTCACAGTGTATCTCACCATCGAGTTCACGCACGCGACGACCAACGATGTACAACCCAAGCCCGGTTCCTTCTTCTTTTGTCGTCGCAAAGGGCTCGAACAACCGGTCTCGAATTTCCGGTGCGATACCGGGACCGTTGTCGCTGATCCGTGTGACAACGTAGTCGCCTTCGCGAGAACAACGCACAAGAACTTTGCCACCGCTACCAGACGCCTCCATCGAGTTCCGAAGCAGGTTGAAATAGATTTCGCGCAGGCCATTGATATCCGCAAGAACCACATGGCTGTCATCACAATCGAGTTCCGTCTCGATTTCGACGCCGTCTCTGCGGGCCACATGCCGCAACAAATGCAGCGTCTGTTCGAGGGCTTCACGCGGGCAAACCCGAGCAACGGTTTGCGGTTCATTTCTCGCGAAGGCCAGTAGCTGTGTCGTGGTCACAGTCAGGCGATCGATTTCGCCCAGAATCAGCTTCATGTCATCAGCGTGTTCGCTGTTCTCACCAAGGTCTTCGGCCATCACGGTTGTGATAGCTTTGATAGATGAAAGGGGATTACGAACTTCGTGAGCGATCGATCCGGCAAGCAAACCAAGGGTCGAGAGCTTCTCCTGACGGATGGCTGTCCGTTCTGCAGAAATGCGTTCGGCCTGCAACCGCTCGAGCTGCAGAGTCATCGCAAGTTGTTCGCCCAGCAGAACCAGCGAATTGAGTTCCTCGTCAGTTAGTCGCTGATTCGCAGTTTTGGTTCCAACCAGAATCACCCCACGGATATCGCCGTGGTCTAACAAAACCGCAGCCGTCGATTTCAGATCGCTTAGAAGCGAGGTCGTCGCCCCACTACTCCGCCACAAGGTTGCAGCACGAACAGACTCGGATTGCAGCTCGTCAACAAGTTGCCGCACGTGCTGAAGACTGTCGATCTCGTTGGGAACCTGTTCCGGTTCGATTAGCAGAATTGTCAGCCGATCCAGCCGAAGAAGATCACGAATTTCTTCACCAACGGCGGATACGATTTGAGGAATCGGCTGGCCAGTCATTGCTGTCATTCGAGCCGATACATCGCGTGTGCGCAGCCGAACAACATCCACTCGAGATCCCGTCAAATACCGCAACGCCTCAGCCACTCGTTGCCGCGCGGGTGCGTACAACAGAATGAGCGTGATGGCGGCAATGCCTTCGAGAATGCCAAAGTTCACACGGTAGCGCTCGCTTAGCTGGTCGCGCAGATCAGTGAATATCAGTTGATGAACCAACAGAAACGCAACCACGATCGCGCCGTAGACCAGCGTCCGTTCAACCAGCAGAGACAACAGCCCGAACCGCAGGATGTAGTAGATAAACAGAACCGCCGTGACCATCGGCATGAGCGCCATGGCCAGCGCGATGCCGTCGCTGGCTTGCGGCCATGTTTCTAGTCCGTACCACGTACCGACGGCAGCCAACACGCCGCTGGCAACAAACGTGACGGATAGAGCCGTCAGAAATCGGCGGTAGCGAGCAAACTCAGGTCGTGTTCTCAGTCTGAGGTAGCAGGTTGCCGCCACGATGGTGGTGACCAGAAAGAACAGAATGTAAGGCCGTCGAACCGTGTTCATCAGAGTCAGAAAATCTCGACTCCGAACAGGATCGATAGACCCGGCAATCCTGATGATCAACAGCACAGGCAAGTACAAGAGTCCGTATCGCCAGTCGCGTGGCGGGTTGAAGTTCAGGCCGGTTCGTAATCCTCTGAAAGACCCATGCAGAATGGCAGCGGGAAGAACCAGCAGGCTGGCCGCGATCGAGATCATCGCTATGCGATCGACCTGCAATGCCCACGGACTACTGGCGTCGGCAATCAGATGATGCAGAAAAGTGCTTGCGTGAAAGAACAGCGTGGAAGCTGTCATCCACCACATCCAGATCGCCACACGACTTCGATTTGGACGTTCCAGCAAAGCGATCAGCAGAACGGCTTCTATCACCGTCGCTGTCCCAAGTGCCGCAAGTCGAAAATTGTCAAACATCACAACAGTGTATCGCAAAGTCGCCCGTTGCAGGCATCACAATCGAGCACCCATACAAGCCATTCACGCCGACCCGAAACCGAAGCGCACCAATGGTTTGTGCCCACAGGTTCTGCTGCGTCATTGGGCCTGACCGCGCCAACCGGTAGTTTCGCTCAAGCGTCTGTGGCTCAGTATCCGATGTTACCAGCAGGAGATGCAGGTCTTTCCGTAGCTCGGACGCTACCGACCTGATCCCATGGGGGGGGGGAAGAAGCGATGCGGCCCAAATTGCGCATTTTTCGTGGAGACGAGACTGTCACCATGCCCGCACCGGAAGTCAGCGTTCGCCTGAACGACCTGCTGCGAGTTCTGGAAGACGCCGGTCAATGGGACCGGACCTGGCTTGGTGATTTCTCAGACGACGAAGTCAAAGTCTCTTCGGATCTTTACGAGATCATCACTGCCTACAGCAACATGCGGCCCAGCGCGTAATCTTCGAGTCGATACGCCTGTGGAGGCATCCTCATCGCACATTGCGGTTCGATGGATAGAATCCACGCATGGATACACTCTCAGATCGCCTGCGTACGCATGCTGAACAGATTTGGCGAGCCGGTGTTGCGGCAGTCGATTCGTTCAAGCTAACTGCGGAATCGGTTCAGTCAGACGGAGATCGTCTGACGGTTCGCGGACGCGCCGTTGACCTGAAACCGAATTCGAAGATCGTCGTTGTTGGCGCTGGTAAAGCCGGCGCAGGCATGGCTGCCGGGTTAGAGTCTGCCGTCAGCGAAGACTTGCTAGACCGAGTTGCCGGTTGGGTAAACGTTCCTGACGATTGTGTTCGAGACCTAAGCCGCATTCATTTGTGTGGAGCGCGTCCAGCAGGCGTAAACGAACCCACAACTGAAGGGGTCGCCGGTTCGAACGAAATCGTCAAGCTCCTGCAGTCCCTCTCACCCGACGACGTCTGCATTGTGTTGCTATCAGGCGGCGGCAGCGCGCTGATGCCAGCACCGGTTGATGGCGTTCCTCTCGCCGACAAGCTCGCGGTCACCCGGCTGCTAATGCGATCCGGGGCAACCATCGAACAACTGAATTGTGTGCGAACCCATCTTTCGAACCTCAAGGGCGGCGGCTTGGTTCGACACACAAAAGCAGGAACGATTATTAGCCTCATCATCTCTGATGTGGTTGGCGATCCGCTAAGCGTCATCGCATCCGGCCCAACCGTCGCTCCGCAAACCACAGCAGCAGATGCGAAGATCATTCTGTCAAAATACCACGATCAGGTTCCATCCTCCGTCATTGCCGCGCTGAATCGACAAGAACCAACGACGTCGGTCATCAACTACAAACGAGTCCATAACCACATTATCGGGAACAACCAAACCGCCGTTGTTGCCTGCGAAGCCGAAGCCATGAGACTCGGCTATTCAGTCTTGAACCTCGGTTCAAACAACGAGGGAATCGCGCAAGATGTCGGCAAGCTCCTCGCTAAGGAGGCTTTGAAGATTCAACAAGGACAAGGAGCCCTCGCGATGCCTGCGTGCATCGTTAGCGGGGGAGAACCGGTGGTCAATCTCTGCAGTAACCCTGGACGCGGTGGAAGAAATCAGGAAGTCACACTTGCAGCTCTGCGACATCTAACTGACACCGAAGGCATCGCTGTTTTGTCAGGCGGTACCGATGGAGAAGACGGTCCAACGAACGCGGCCGGAGGAATCGTCACCAGCAAGACGTACAAATTGGCTCGTCGGCAGGGGCTGAAGTTGGATGATCATCTCGCCCGAAACGATGCGTACCCATTTCTGGCAGCGACAAACTCTCTGCTGATGACCGGTCCAACACACACGAACGTGATGGATGTCCGCGTTGTTCTGATTGACAATCGGATCGGCTCCCCGTTCAAGCGATCTGGCATGTGACCGGTCTCGTTGCTGCCTGCCAACAAACCTCAAAAAAACTTAGCGCAATCCGCTCCCACCGGGCGCATGAAGTTTTGGGAGCCGTGTGGCGACAAGAGCGAACTTACGTGTCACCGGTTCTTCACCGCGTCACGATCAGCGAGCCACTGGTAGTCGTTTTGCTTGCGGAATCCCTTCAGTCGAATCGTGCCATCGGCTCCGATATTCATCAACGAGTAGCCGCTGTTTGCGGTTCCTTGCCCCTCGACCATGGCAACCAAAGTGCAATAGTGAATGCCACCGATTTCCTTGTGGTCGTTCTTATGGCTGTGCCCCTGGAACACGGCAAGAACTTTCTCAGACGCTTCGAGCATTTCCCGAACGCTGGCCGCGTTCTTCACACCATGGTTGTTCTTCACATCCAACCGCTGATGAGCAAATACGATGGTCTTTTTGTCCGTATTCTTGAGGTCGGCTTTTAGCCAGTCCAACTCGGCAGCTGGAATGTTTGGATCAGTCCACTTGAAGTTCTTCCGCCCATACGGAACACCATCGCTGCGAAAACAGGAATCCAGCACGACAAAGTGGAACCCACCAACATCGAACGAATAGTACGATCTCTTGCGTTCCACTCCGCCGAGGAACTCCTGCTTGGTCAGCGTGTGAACACAATGGTTGCCCAGCACGTAGTGCCGCTGTTTGCAGATAGATGAGAACGCTTTGTTGATCCGCTTTAGCCAGGCTAGCTCGGTCTTCACGTCGTCGGCGGCATCAATAAAATCGCCCAGCTCGACAATGAAACTTGGCTTCTCCGCAGTCAGCTTCTGCCCGGCCTCGGCCAGCTTGGCTTCAGTATCGCGATAGTGTCGAGAACCGGCGGGCTTCTTGTCCGCGTAATGGAGATCCGTGACGAGACCAACCGTCAAAGCCGGGTCAGACCCCTCGCTTCCAAACACTGGGCGAACGATGCTGTGTGGAACCAGACATAGGGTTCCCCCCAGAAGAAACGCTCGCCGCCCAACCTGATGGCCGGATAGAAGATCTCTCATGACACTGCCTCGATAAACAGACTGCAGACATCAATCGTATCAGTGCATCATTCGAGGTACACCAGAAATCCAGCCCTCAGATTCTCAAACCGATGCAAACAAACTCTGACCACGCATCGCTTACACCAAGGAGTCTTCGTACTGAATAATCTGGATCAGATTCCCGCAAGTGTCGTTAAGCACTGCTGAAATCGTTGGCCCCATTTCGGTTGGTGGCTGAGTGAACTCAACACCCAATGCAATCAGTCGATCGTATTCCTTCTGAACGTCGTCGACACGAAACGATGTCCACGGAATGCCGTCCGTCATCATTGCTGACCGGAAAGGATCAACGGCGGGGTGCGCATTTGGCTCGAGAGCCAATTCCATTTCGTTGGGGTTGCCGGGTTCCGTCAACGTTAGCCAACGGTATTCGCCCATTGGAATGTCATGCTTCGTTTCAAAGCCCAGCTTCTGAGTATAGAAATCCTGCGCTTTTTGCTGATCGTCGACTAGTACGCTGCTGACATACAACTTCATGAATCTATCTCACTTGAGGTACTTTTTCAGCCAAGTACGCCCCAGCTTTTTGATGGGCCGTACGTTAAGAAAATGCATCCGAGTTCGTCCCTGCCGTTCAACGCTCACAATGCCGGCTTCCTCCAACACCTTGAGATGCTTGGTAATCGCTTGCCGAGACATATGCGTGTCATAGATCTGCCCTAAACGCACGCAGATCTCGAACAGCGACTGTCCATCCCGAACCTGAAGGTCGTCAATGATCAAACGCCGAGTCGCATCTGCCAGCGCCCGGAAGACAGCATCTTCAGAGCTCGCTCCATCGGTCATGGAATGATTATGCAACCAAATGGTTGCATGTCAACAGAAGGACAGTCCTTCGGCCCGGAAGAAACTTCAGGAAACTGCTGCACTAAACACCGTGCTGGTTGTCACTCATGTTTCGAGCAAAGGATCCAACGCTCTCAACTAACCACAGCCATATGTTTTCTCGGAGCAATCCACAATGAATTTCAAACTCTCCCTCGTCGCTGCGATCACACTTATTTCTGCTGCCGGAACGGCCGCTGCAGCAAGTCCCGGCACAATTGACAGCGGCACCATTACCGGCAACGGTTCTAACCAAGTCATCGAGGTCAACGCCGACGGCGCGTTCGACGTCAATCAGGTCAAGGTTGGCGACACGATACTTACTGAGGGCGTTGACTATTCGGTCGATCAAAACAACTCATCCAGTCCAACAATCAATTTGGTAGACCCTCCCGGGTTTGGCGAAACTGTCACCGTGACGGGTGAGGGTGCCAACCGAGATCCAAATGTTGAACTTTCATGGGGAGACAAAGCCGACAGAGCCGAAGTTGCAGCTGCCGCCGCGCTGTGGCTGCTCGGACTTCTCTTCTAATTTAGGAGAGCACCGAGCATGGTTGCTGGTGCGGCGGCGACGCCGCGCCGGTTTCCAACTTCCGTGCACGGGTCGATTTGCTGCGAGGCTTGGCCAGTGCTGCCCCGACGAGGCCACCAACTCCTACAGTGACATTGCTGAAGGACGAGACCTTCGCTGTGTCGGGCTGCTTTCTCCGAATGCCAATTCGTTGTGGCAGACGTACAAAGCGTTTTCATTCTGGTTCCGGTATTATCGCAGATTACGAAACAGGAGCTGCAGAATGAATCAAATTGCCATAGTACGCATCGTCACGTTTATTGGTTGCTGCCTTGGGGCACCGAGCGTGTGCGTGTCGCAGCAGCAAGATGCAGAGAATGTCCGACCACATATGTTGAACCAAGCGACGGCGAACCAGTTGCCGTCCGGACCAGGGCTCGCGAGAGCGTTCGATCGAGATTCTGAAATACAGCGACACCCTGCCGTCATCTTCGCGGAGCAGTTCGAACAGGAAGTTATTGGTCAGCAATGGGATGAAACACGGAACAAGGACGGCAAAGTCCTCTCGTTGGTTGACCGAGGAGCAGACGGCCGCGACTGCTTGAAAGTTACGGCAGAACTCGGACAGAACACCGGCGGCGGGATGACGAAGTGGTTCGAGTCGTCAGACACCGTCTACTTCCGGTTCTACACGAAGTTCGACAAGCAATGCGATTACGTGCATCACTTCTGCACTCTGCGAGCAAACCGGGGACTGAAAGGTGGCGATCGATGGAGCGGCTTTGGAAAGGCCGGGCTGAAACCAGATCCTAACGGGCGGTTCTCAACAGCTCTTGAACCATGGGGCAATTGGGGTCGGTTCAAAGCACCGGGCAAGTGGAACTTCTACAGCTACTGGCACGAGATGAAACCATCGCCGGACGGTAAATACTGGGGCAACAGCTTCAGGCCAGGATCGCTGCCCGAAATTCAGAAAGACAAGTGGATTTGCTGTGAGTTCATGCTGAAACACAACACGCCCGGCAAGCCGGATGGCGAACAAGCCTTCTGGATCGATGGCAAGCTGATGGGTCATTGGAAGGAAATCAACTGGCGGACGTCACCGCAGTTGATGGCGAACGCGTTCACTCTGGAATCGTACGTGACAGATCGCTGGACGAAACAGAAAACCAACATCGTCTACTTCGACAACGTCGTTATTGCTCGCGAATACATCGGGCCGCTTAACAAGACAACTCCAACCAA
>JBGCDN010000312.1:0-6340 GCA_045105495.1 Planctomycetaceae bacterium | reverse complement strand
GGACTGCGGGTGGCCAAAGCGTTTGCTGATGCAGACCCGAACGCTGTCGTTGCAGTGTGCGCGGTAGAGCTTTGCACGTTGCATCATCAATACGGCTGGGATCCGCAGGAGGTTGTCGCGAACTCTTTGTTTGCCGACGGTGCTGCTGCCGTCATTGGTTCCAATAGCTGCCATCCCGTCGCAACAGGGAAAGCGGGTTCGAACCAAACATCGCTGCCGCGTCTGCTTGCGAACCTGTCGTTCGTGATTCCGGAAACACAGCAGATGATGACGTGGCGAATTGGCGATCATGGTTATCGAATGACGTTGTCTCCAGAAGTTCCGGACATCATTCGTACCCATCTGCCCGAACTGATTGAAGAGTTTCTCTCTCGATACGAACTGACCCGAGACCAGATTGGCGGCTGGGCCATTCACCCTGGCGGCCCGCGCATATTGAAAGCGTGTTGCGAGTCGCTGGGCCTGAGCGACGACCAGCTTGTGCCCTCCACCGACGTGCTATCTCGCTTCGGGAACATGAGCTCGCCAACGGTCCTATTTATCCTTGACGAGCTACTGCAGCGATCTACAAGTCGTCCCTTCTTCATGTTGGGATTTGGGCCAGGTCTCAATGTTGAAGCGGCTTTGTTGCGATAGCACGCCGGTGTTGAAGGAGCTGTGAGGCCTAACGCAGGTTGCTCGGTCTGTGGCTTGGTTCACCGCAGTCCTGATTGGTTCGGCAACTTTTGCTGGTCATTGGCTTGCGGGGCGAGGTTGATCGACCGCCTGTCAAACTCTAACGATTATGCTGGTTGTAACGAATGCGGTTCGGGCCGAAGCAAGTCGAACAGAGATCGTTTTGCATAGATGGATGCTCGGGGGCTGCTCAGGATGGACGACCGAATTCGAATTCCACTGATTCTTGGGTTGGCGTTGGTGGCGACTTCGTTTGGCGGCCGCGCACATGCTCAAGTCAACGCGCCGACGTTTGGGAATTCGAACCATACGATTCCGCACGATCCACCTGCTCGATTGACGCTCCGCAACTACCAGCCAAACAACGCTACACCTGCGCCCTATCCTGTCGCGAATCCGTTCTATCCGTCGCAGGAAGGCGGAGAGAAGGAGACAGCGAAGGACGCGGCGAAGCCGGCCAAGGCATCTGATGTCAGCGAGTTGAAGAAGGAACTTGAGAAGCTCGAAAAGGAGATCGAGTCGCTCAAGAAAAAGTCCAAACCAAAGAAGCGAACTGAGGAAGTCGACTGCAAGCCAGACAAGGTCTACTACACCGTACCGTTGGTTGGTGAGCGATTGCAGGACATGTCAGGCTGTGCGGACGAACCAAATACCAAGCCATTCATGAGGCGGTGGGGAGCCGACTACAATAAGGGATTCCTCATCAGCCCACTCGACCCGAAGCGCGACAAGTTTCAGTTGAAGGTCAATGGCTGGATTCAGTTTCGGCACATTGGATTCGCTCGCGACGAAGACAACTGGACAGACAACGCGGGTGTGACTCGCGAGATTCGCAACCGAAACCACTTTGATATCGAACGCGGTCGCCTTGTTTTCTCTGGCTATGCCATCGATCCAAAGCTGACCTACTTCTTGCAGCTCGATGGTGACAGCGATGGCCGCGAAGGCGTCGACTTCTTCGACTACTGGTGGGCTTGGAAATTCAGCGACGCACTTCGCATTCAGGCTGGTAAGCGAAAAGTTGCAGCCAGTCGTCGATGGCTTATGGGCGCACGAGATTCGAGGTTCGTGGATCGTCCAATTGCCACGGACTTCTTCCGTCCAGACCGTACCGTCGGTCTCTGGGCCACCGGTAAGTTTGACGACACGTTGTTCTACGAGATGAACCTTGGCAACGGCTATCGCACCGCAGCACGCAACTCGTTTGAGATCGACGACAAGCTTTCGTTCGCTGCAACCGGCTGGTGGGATGTCGCTGGCCCATTCGGTAAGTCCATCACTGACCACGCAATGTCTGACGAAACACTTGTTCGAGTCGGCCACAGTTTTGCTTACGCTCCACAGGCGGGAACTCGACCCGGGGCACCGCTTCGCGAATCGACTTTCCTTCGACTCGCGGACGGAACCGTCCTAAGCGACACGGGTGCACTTGCTCCGGGTGTAACAGTTTCGAAGAGCGATGTTCTGCTGTATGCCCTGGACTTCGGTTGGAAAGACAATGGCTGGAGCGTCAGTGCGGAAGCCTACTTTCGTTGGCTGCGGAACCTGGCTGGCGACGGAGCTCTGCCGGTCGATTCTATTCAGCAACGAGGCTTCTTTGTCGAGCTTGGTAGTGTGATTAACCCCAACTACAGCGACTGGAACGTTCGCTACTCAGAGATCCGCGGCGACTTCGGTGGTGGTCGCGAAAGCTCTGTGGGCTTGAACTTCTACCCGCTCGGGAAATCAACGGTCAAAGTCGCCTTCGATGTTTCCTACTACGATGGCAGCCCGCTCAACAACACCGCATCAGATGTCCTTGCTGGTGACGCAGGCCTTCTGTTCCGAACCCAATTCCAAGCCCAGTTCTAACAAGCGTTCCGCTTGACCGTGTGCGGCGATGAGATTGGTGAGCTTTTGCTTCGCCGCGAGGGCGGTTTGGAGCTTGGTGGGTGTGGGAGAATTCGGTCGCCTTCCGCTCACTTTCACAGCGCATGCAAAAAGTCTGACAGACTGATGGTCTGCCAGACTTTGCTAGTACTCAGTCAGGGTTTCAGACTAACGGGCTCCGAGTCGAGCTCCGTCGCCAATGACTTCACCAGTTGCTTTGAAGGTGACTGGTTGTGGCCGGCCGGTAATCCAAATATTGAAGGTCTCTTCAAACTTGCCAACGGTATTGGCTGGGGTCAAAGAGAACTGTACGACGTGTACTGACTTGGCATTTTGTGGTCGGCGGTATTGGAAACCTTCGATGCCGTTAACCGATTCGATCTTTTCGATTTCGAACGGCGCCTTTCCACGGATGACGACCTGTTTACGGATTTGCTGACCAGGAGTGACGGCATTGAGAGCAACGATGCCTGGAGTCACAACCACGTCTGGTTCAATATTCGCTTCAACAAGAAGTGGTACGTATGGGTTGTTCTTGTCGTCAGTGACGAGGATCACGAGGTCGCGGAACCGCCCCATTGGGGTGTTCTCTTTCAACATCACATCCAGCGTATAGTCGACTCGACCGCCAACTCGTTTCGTTTCGTTGAAGCTGGCAGAAAGAAACTGGTTCTTGACTTCCAGCTTCTTGATGACCCAGTCTGCACGCCCGGCGTACGAGATTTTGACCTGGCGTTTGCCGCCCTTACCGAGTTCAAGGTTTCCGAACTGAACCATACCCGGATCGAACACAACGTCGGTTCGGATATACGCCGTAATCGGAATTCGAACTTCAGCGAACTGAGGCTGGCTGAACGTCACAATAACGTTCGAGTCTTTGCGACGTTTGAAGCGACGGGTGTTCATCGTTACTTCGATGATCGCCTCTTCGTTTGGCTGCAAAACGTTCTTGGATGGCGTTGCAACTGAGCATCCGCAGGTCGTGGTGGCATTTTGAATGACCACCGTTTGCTGCAGCACGTTCTTGACTCGAACAAACTTCTTCGAATCTGAACCTGTGGCGATCACACCAAAATCGATCTTGCTGATCGTGAATAGTTTCTTCGCCCATTCTGCGGCAGGAGCAACTCCCTGACGCTGAACGATGACCCCCTGCCGAGCAGGGCGGTTGGCGCGATACTGTTGACCCATTGAGGGGACAGTTGAAAACGCCAGAAGAATCGTGACCGTAGAAAGAAGAGACTTCGACATAAGGTCCTCGCTTCTGAGTCGTAGACGCGACTCACCTCCGTGGTAACCGCGTGGCGATTTGACCGGACAGAGGCCTCATGCCTGTGTTTCGGTCAATCGATGGCCCAAGTTGTTGTAGTACAACTGCTTAGGGCTATATCGACAGGCCCGGTCTTGCAAAAGTAGTCGTGCATTCCGGAATTGTCAACAGGATGATTTGTTCGGCTCGTGGGGCGCTGTTGGGTAAGGAGAACGGCTTCTACCGGACACCTGGTACCAAATCAGAGCCGTAGATCTCTGTGATTCCCGAAAGGCAAATCACTCGGCCTATCTTGCCTCACTTCTCTGCAGGTTAGAGACAT
This sequence comes from Planctomycetaceae bacterium, assembly GCA_045105495.1. Lineage (GTDB taxonomy): Bacteria > Planctomycetota > Planctomycetia > Planctomycetales > Planctomycetaceae > CAYNWT01. Next base: position 2,204 of record JBGCDN010000312.1, on the reverse strand, counting down.
GCGATTCGTTGCACTTTGCCGTACCATGATCTGTCCCGAAACCTGATTGACCGAACCTCAACGCAAGGACGAAGCCATGCTCTCAGCACTCGCCATCACCATCGCCTGTGCAGCGACCCCACCGCAGGAAAGCCCAGCGCGCGAAGTGGTGATTCGGACGGATAGTTTGAGCGACTGGGATGGGAATCCAAAGTTCTGGCGCGTTGAAGATGGCACGCTTGTTGGTCAGACCACGAAGGACAATCCGACCAAAGGGAATACGTTTCTCGTCTGGCGAGGTGGCTACGTCGACAACTTCGAACTGGAACTCGAATACAAGATCGTCGGTGGTAACTCAGGCATTCAATATCGAAGTTTCGAGCCGGGCCAAAAGTGGGTCGTCGGTGGTTATCAGGCCGACTTCGAAGCAGGCAAACGGTTCTCTGGAATCCTTTACGGCGAACGATTCCGCGGCATCCTTGCGAATCGAGGAAAGAAGACAGAACTCACTCGCGATGGCAAATACAAATCGACGGTCGTCGGTGACGTTGGCGATTCAGAGGAGATTCAGTCCAGGATCAAGAACGAAGACTGGAACACCTATCGCATTGTCGCGAACGGCTATCACTTCCAGCACTTCATTAACGGAGTGAAAACCTGCGAGTGCACTGACAACGACATCACCATGCGACGCGCGGCGGGCGTACTGGCTTTGCAGTTGCATGCCGGGCCGCCGATGAAGGTTCAGTTTCGAAATATCAAGCTGAAGCGACTGCCAGCGAAAAAGAAGATCGTCTTCATCGCCGGAACAAAGAGTCACGGCTATGGTTCTCACGAACACAAAGCTGGTTGCATGCTACTTGCCGATGCCTTGAACAAGAGCGGCTTACCGGTTGAAACCACGGTGGTCACTCAGGGGTGGCCGAAAGACGAAAGCGTTCTTGACGATGCAGACGCGATTGTCATTTACTGCGACGGAGGCGGACGGCACCCGTTCAACAAACATCTGGATCGGCTTAAGCAACTGACTGCTCGAGGAACCGGTATCGCCTGCATCCACTACGGAGTCGAAACCGTTAAGGGAGCACCGGGCAAGGCGTTCATGAATATGACCGGTGGTTATTTCGAACCACACTGGTCTGTGAATCCACACTGGGTTGCGGACTACAAAGCGCTACCGAAGCACCCGATTGCGAACGGCGTCAAACCATTCGCCATCAACGATGAATGGTATTACCACATGCGTTTTCTGGACGGCATGCCGGGCGTGACTCCCATCCTCACCGATCTACCACCAGAGACGACTCTTAAACGCCGCGACGGCGCGCATAGTGGGAATCCGCATGTCCGAAAAGCGGTTGCGAACAAAGAAGCACAGCACATGGCGTGGGCGCGACAAAGGCCGGACGCTGGTCGTGGTTTTGGATTCACCGGTGGTCACTATCACTGGAATTGGGGACACAACCAGTTCCGTAAACTGGTTCTCAACGCCATCGCATGGACAGCTCATTTGGATGTTCCTGAAGGCGGTGTGAAGTCCAGTCCGGTGACCTTGGAGGAACTAAAAGCCAATCAGGACTACGAACCAAACGACCGCTTCAACCCTGAACGTATCAACGCGTTGCTTCAGGAATGGAATGCAGAGTAGATGGCGATTGTTCCGGCAATCGGATCAAACAAACTCGGTTTCGATTCGTAGACAAATAGGTCCACCGTTCCTGAGTCACACGCTTTGCTATCGAGATCCTTACAAACTCGGGTAATTCTGCCTTTCATCGTGTTCTCATGCGCGATGGGAACCGGGGATGTCGCGACGGCCAGTTGCGGGGACTATCTGTACAAGCCGGGTAAGTCGAAGACTGAAATGGCGGCTCCGATGGAGCAGCATGGTGAACCCGAGTGCAACCAGCATCGTCGTGTTCCGCCTCCGCTTGCTCCAACGACATACCCTAAGCGGCAGAACGACCATTTCGTTCAAACCGTTCAGGTGGACTCGGATTCGGAACGCGGCACGTGGAATAAGCCGGGAAAACCCATCGCGATGCTGGGAATGCGGCATGGCGAGCGAATCGACCGCCCGCCTAAGCGCTGACTCGAACACAGAATTGCTCTAACGTTCGAGTATCAAACGATTGATCAGGCACCCCTGCTGCAAAGCGGTTTAGGTGGGCTAAGATCAATGCGGAAGGCGCTGAAAGAATGTCTGCAGAAATATCATCCACAAA
>JBGCDN010000311.1:0-9552 GCA_045105495.1 Planctomycetaceae bacterium | reverse complement strand
CTTCTTCGTGGTCATAGTTGTCCACAGCGGTGGCGTTCCGGGTGACCGTGATGCGGTTGCCGTTGTCGTCGTACTCGAACGCCTGTTCGTCTTGAGCATCTGAGTCGATACCAATCAGTTGATCGGCATCATCGTAGTCGTAGAGAGTCTGGGGACACAGCATGTTGTTGACCGTCGATCTCGATTTTTGTACGCTTCCCGCGTGGTGTTGGAGAAGGGAAGGACTGGCCGATGGCTCGAACAGCCCGTGTTGAAGTGTTTGCTGCCGATGAGGTTGCGATTGTGCATGTGATGAACCGGACGGTTCGTCGGTGTTTTCTGCTCGGGGACGACCCGGTTACGGGAGAGAACTACGACCATCGAAAGCAGTGGATCGATGAGCAACTCATTCATCAGGCAAAGCACTTTGGGATCGATTTGCTGTGTCAGGCGATCCTGTCGAACCACTTTCATCTGGTACTTCGATCACGGCCGGATGTCGTGGCGGAGTGGAGCGATGAAGAGGTCGCTCGACGGTGGTTGATGCTTTGTCCGGTTCGGCGGGATGAGAAACGGCGACCTCTTCCGCCATCAGAACCGGAATTGAATTCGATTGTGAATGACAAGGACCGACTGGCTTCGATTCGAAGTCGGCTGAGTGATATTTCGTGGTGGATGCGGTTGCTGAGTCAGAATATTGCTCAGCGCGCCAACAAGGATGATGGTGAGGTCGGCAAGTTCTGGCAGGCAAGGTATCGCGGGGTGCGGCTTATCGATGAAACTGCGATTCTGGCCTGTGCGGCGTATGTGGATTTGAATCCGATTCGAGCGGCGATTGCTGAGACGATCGAAGGGAGTGATTACACGTCGGGACAAAAGCGGGCGGCGGAGTTGGCTCGACGGCGAGGAAATGCCGAGAGTGGCCAACGTCAGGGAGGTGAAGAGCAATCGGGCCGAGGGCTAGCGCCCTGTCGCTCAAACGGTGTGAGCGGAAAGGGGCCTTGCGGTGGAGCGAATGCGGGTTCTGGTGGGCAGTGCCCACCCTGCGAGGATAGCGGTGGTCGGTCCGCACAGCGGACCCTACTTTCGGCGAGGCATTTGGCTCCGGTGGAGTTGCGGGAGCGGACGAAGGATCCGGGGCCGGACTTGAATAAGCGGGGAACTCGGTGCAGCAACAAGGGGTTCCTGCCGATGTCGACGGCGGACTACCTGACGCTGCTGGACTGGACGGCTCGACGGATTCGTCCGGGGAAACGTGGTTCGACGCCGAAGGAGTTGGCTCCGATTTTTCGTCGGCTGGGGATCTCGGAGAAGACTTGGATCGAGATGATTCAGAACTTTGGGCGGCTCTTTAGTGTTGTCGCGGGGCTGCCCAAGCGGGTTGATGAGTTTCGATCCAAGGGACGGCAGGCTCGGTTCCATTTGAGGAAGTCGGCTCGCGAGTTATTGGGGTAACGCGTGGGATGTTGCTTGTTCGGGACGGCGTGGGTGATGCGAAGGGACTCGGACCTCGTCCAATACGGAGGCTGCCAAGTGATTCGTAGATGGAACTTTCGTTAAACTATCCAGGCTACACAACTCTAAAAAGAACAAGAAGAAAGCCGGTTCAAACCCGAACCGGCTTTCGCTGTTTCACAAACTACTGCTTGCGGACTTCCAGGACATACCTCATTAAGTCATCGAACTCTCTTCTGTCCTTCAGTGTTTGCACCAGCTTCGCCGGCATGAGAGACAGTTGCGATTCGACGATTTCGTCAACAGTGTCCATCGGTATGCGGATCGGTTTCGGTTGGGCTACGTTTCGCAACACAACTTCATTGTCCGACTGAGATACGCGGATTCCGGTGATGGATTTGCCGTCGTCTGTCAGAACCGTGACTTGGGCATATTCCTTGTCGATCTTGCGTGATGGATAAAGAATGGATTCGACCAACTGAGCTGGCGTCATGCTTGTCTTCATCGCGGTCAAGTCCGGACCGAGCCTTGGTGTACCAGCCGGTGGATCGTGACACGCATAACAAGCTGCGGCAGACTTGTAGAACAACGTCTTACCGCGCGATGCCTTGCCTCGGGTCATCGCGATTTCAGCCAGCTTCGTGACGTCTGTTGCGAGTAGTTCTTTCTCAAGCGTGATATTCATCACTTCCTGCGCCGAGCTATCACCCTTCACCATAAGCTCTTCTTCCAGCGGATGCTGTTCGAGTAATTCTTCCGGCTTCCAGAAGATGGTGCGACCAGAAGTCGCGGCTCGAACCCTGGCAACGGTCTTCTTGTCAACCACAGACGCCTTGTTGCCCCAGGTATTTCGAACGAACGTCAGCACGGCTGCAAGTTCGTCGTCTTTCAGAATATCGCGAAACGCAGTCATCGGTGGGACACCGCGAGCGGGATCGTAGGTCTTACCGCGGACCTTCATTTTCCCCCACAGTCCATGCAGAGCCAGCTTCACCAAACGCTCTTCATCTCCAGTCACCCACGGACTACCAACAAGTGGTGGATAGACCAGGCCATTCCCCATGCCGTTGGTTAAGTGGCAGGTCGCACAGTGGGAGTCGCGTTGGAAGATCTGCGAACCCTGGCGATAGATGCCGTGGTACTTCTTATCGAGGTGCCGCGGTGGCCGGTAATTGACAATCAGGTTCTCCGGAGATGCTGCGAAGCGGCTGGATCGACGCATGTCGAACTTAGTCCACATGTGCTGAACCGTTTTCGCGGCCGTCGCGGCATGACCAACGTCAGACGCCAGCAACTTGTTGAGAATTTCGTTGTTCTGAACATCATGTTGCTGATGCAGCCAGAGTGCTTCCAGAAGGTGATGAGCTTCTTTCTCATCGTTCGGGTCGAAGTTGGCTGCCCATTGCTGAGTTGCCTTGATGACTTCGTTCGAATCACGCGAACTTAATTCGACTCGTGTTCGATGCCGGACGCCATTTACCGGATGCTTTAGGTTCTCAAGCAACACTGGAATCGGTTGATCATGAATCGCGACCGGCTTTTGCAGAGGGCGATCTTTGACCGTCAGTCGAAGAATACGACCGTGCTTGTGGTCACGACTGGGGTCACGAATGTTGTGCTGCATGTGGCCAATAATCATGTTGTGCCAGTCAGCAACATAGAGAGCACCATCAGCACCCACGATCGCGTCGCTCGGACGGAAGTTTCGGTCTTCTCCGTCCAAAAGTTTCTTACCGGGTGTACCCCAGACATCACCGTAGTCTCGCTTGCCGCCATCGCCGCGATCGAGATCGTACTGCTTGACGCCAAGAAAACCGATGACGTTGCAGATGAGGAAGTCCTGCTGCATTTCTTCCGGAAAGTGATCAGATGAAAGAATTTCGTTGGCTGCGACAGGACGGAATTCCTTCTTCAGCAGTGTCTTCATGCGGAACCCGTTCTTAAACGGACGCACTTGGTATGACTTTCCACCGGTTCCATCGTTCGCGTACAGGTAGCCCCACTTGTCGAAACTGGTTCCGTGTGGGTTTGGGCTGTTCGCTGCAATCGGAGTGATGGCGAACGTACGCGGGTCGAACCGGTACATGCCAGAACCGCCCGTATTGAGGTTCGCTCCCCAAGGCGTTTCGTGGTTATGAACCAGGAAAATTCCGCTCTGCCAATAGATTCCGCCGTCCGGTCCGTAGATCAGATTGTTGGCCGCGTGGTGGGTATCCGAAGTCCCCAGACCCTGCAAGATTGAGTATCGAACATCGGCTTTGTCGTCGCCGTCAGTGTCTTTCAAGAACAGAAGATCCGGGCCTGAAGTAACAAGAACCCCGCCGCCCCAAAACTCGAAGCCAAGCGGGTTGTGGACATGGGCGAAGATCTTTCGCTTGTCAGCAACTCCGTCGTTGTTGGTGTCTTCGAAGATCATCAAGCTGTCGAGCAGGTCGTCGCCTGGTTGCCACTTGGGATAGGAGTTCCAACTAGCAGTCCACAAGCGACCTTTGGTATCGACCTGCATCTGCACAGGGTTGGCAAGGTCTGGAAACATGTCTTCGGACGCGAAGATGTTCAGTTGGAACCCATCTGGAACGTTGATTTTCTTAAGGCTTTCTTCCGGCGTCAGGTAGTCCGTGCTGCCTTCCTTCTCAGCACTGGAACTTCGACTGCCGCCGCCAACGTTCGTCTTAACGACCACGGGTGGTGGCACGTTGCTGTCATCAGGCTTACTGGCCTGACCTTCCGTGGCAGCCCAAATGACTTTGTCACGGTTGGCACTCATGAGGTCCAGCATCATCAGCTCGTGCTTCAGGACATCTGCATTCGTCTGTCCATCCACGAAGCTCAGGCCGGAACGCGAACCCCAAACGTCGTTTCCATCCGTCGCACGGTAGCGGTTGTGCCAATGCCAGTTCTTATCTTCGACGGCCGCGTAGATGGCAGCCAGGCTGTCCTTTGGCGGAGCAGGCTTGGAGACCAATGCCTGTGAGAACACATCAGCTAGCTTTTCATAACCAGCAGCGTTCAAGTGAATACCGTTTAGTGTGAGTTGCTCTTTCGTTTCGTCGTAGAGTTTCACGGTTGGCGTAAAGAGGTCGACGAAAGTCGCGTTCGCTTTGGCCGCAGCGTTTCGGGTGGCATCGGTGAACGCCTTGAGGTTCGTGTTGAGCGTCGAACCATCTGGAAGATGTGGACTACCGGTATTCTCGTATGCAATCGGACTAAAAAGGACGAACCGAGCATCAACGTTCTTCTCTTTCCGAAGTGCTCGGTACTTCTCAACCAGTTTCACAAGCTCAGCTTCGTAAGCTTGTGCTCCGGACGGCCCTGCGTGCGATTCGTTGTAGCCGTACATGATGAACACAACGCTCGGGGCGACATGTTGCAGATACTCGGTGTCGTTAGTGAAGCCTTTGTTGCGAGGTCGGCGGTTCACCATGTCGCCTGAAAAGCTCATGTTACGGAAACGAACATTCATGCCCTTCAGGTTCGCCTGCAAAGACGATTCAACCCATGGGTCGTGCTGCATTCGGTCGGCGAGGCCGTTGCCATAGATGGCAACAACGTCGTTCTTTTCGAACTCGAACGGAACCTCGGCGAACGATGCTTGAGTGGAGAACACGGCGAGCAAGGCGAAGCACCAGAGCTGTCGCATCGACGTTGTTCGTGAGAAGTCAGTCATTCAGGTGAGCTTTCAAAGGTGGGCGTGTTTGAGGAGGTGTGAACTCACGGCCATGCATCCCGTTTAGGACGGAAGACACGCCGGAGCTGTAATCGTGAAGAACCAGTCTATCGATAGACTGGCCACCGGCGAAACCATCTTCCCGAGTCTTGGTCAACGTGAGGGCCAAGCGGACCGCAACGGCATGCATTCTCGAAGCATTACTTGTCTGCACTCGGAATGATGGCATGAGCCTGTCGATCCCCGATCGTGAAGTAGCCCCGTGGCTTTCCGTCAGCATCGGCAATCATCCAAACAGCTCCGGGCCGTGTTTGATACGGTTTGCTCCAAGCGGTTTCCAACGTTCCGTAAGGCTGTGGTTCACCTTTGCGATTCATCCAGAACACCTTGGCGGGCTGGCCAGATTTGTTACTGAAGACCACGTTGAACTTACTGCCATCAGGTCGCGATGCCGGTGCCAATTTTGCGTTGAGCGGATTCCATTTCAGCTTGGGTAGCGAAGCAACACTGGCGTTCTCGTACTTCGCAAAGTCCTTTGGAACGTGGGTTCTGAGCTTTGCGATCTGAACCGCCGCTTCAGGTTTCGAAGCAAGATTCGTCCATTCGTAGCGGTCTGTTTCAGCATCGTAGAGTTCTTCGTCGCCATTATCGTACGCGATGTAACGATACCTCTGCCCGCTGACAGCATAGTTGCCGGGTCGCCCAAGGTACGTGATCGAAGCATGCGGCCAATCAGCGTCCGCATCTTTCAGCAAGGGGACAAGACTGGGACCATCGTTGTCTGCCTTCTTTGGCAGTCCGGTCAATTCTGTCAGCGTTGGAAACAGACTCAGCAGATTCACGGGGACGTTGCATTTCGTTCCGGCAACGGTTCCTTGCGGAAGTCCGGTAGTTCCCTCGGGTACACGAACCATCAACGGGACCCGTGTGCAGACTCGCCAACCTGTGTACTTCTGCCAGTGCTGCTTCTCACCAAGATGCCAACCATGGTCACTCCATAGCACAACAATCGTGTTGTCTTTGTTGGGGCCACTTTCGAGGGCATCCAGAACTCGGCCGAGCATCGTGTCCGCAAAGTAGATGGATGCAAGGTAGCCCTGGATGGCTTGCTTCCATTGCCCCTGTTTTTGAATGTGAGCGAAATACCGGTTGGGCCCACGCTTCTTTCCAGCAGGTGGAACGTCGTCGAGATCGTCTTCTCGATAGCCAGGTGGTAACTGAATTCCATCCAGCGGAAACGGTTCGAAATACTTCTTCGGGACGAACCACGGTTCGTGCGGACGATAGATTCCACAGGCAAGAAAGAACGGTTCATCGCGTTTCGTCGAGAGTTGTTCGCCAATCCACTTGGAGACCAGCCAATCGCCGCCGAATTCCTCATCCGTCACGTCCAGTGCCGCCCAATCAGTTTCGACATACTGCCATGGGCCACCTCGCGGCAGACTCGCTGGCCGTTTCTTTGGATAGAACGTGCGAGGAAACGGGTCTTCGGTTTCTTTCGGCGGGTAGTATTCGTCCCACGATTCGGCATCGATAAAGTAGTGCAGCAACTTCCCGGATCCAGCCGACCAATAGCCATGCTTGGAAAAGTACTTGGGCAGTAGTTCTGCGTCCGGCATCCGTTCACGCATCTTTTGGCGATTGTCGTAGAGGCCCGACACATGCGGCGAGATGCCAGTCATGATCGCCCCTCGCGAAGGATTGCATGCGGGAGCCGGACAGTGAGCGTTCGTAAAAAGAACACCGCTTGCTGCGAGACGATCGAAGTTCGGCGTCTTGGCCTGTGGATGTCCGCCAAGACACCCAATCCAGTCGTTGAGGTCGTCGACTGAGATGAATAAGACGTTCGGCTTCGTGTCTGCCTGCGTCGGTGAGACGAGAACCGAGAGAATCCCGACGAACGCAATGACCACACGAAGCATTCTTGTCTCCAAAGGTTTATCTCAATGCCAATCGCCCGTCGTGAGCGAACCGGGTCTTCCTCTACCCAACATCGCAGGAAGTCGCAACGAAGTCCAACCATCTCGGCTTATCAAGTCACGCGCGCTGCTTGAGAATACTCAGGCTTGCACCATTCTTCGGTTTCGAGGATTTCAGCAAGAATGTTTACGGCCCGAGTGATGTCTTCGAAGCGGGTGTAGAGAGGCGTTAGCCCAAACCGCAACACGTCCGGCGTGCGAAAGTCTCCGATAACGCCCCGGGCGATGAGTGCGTTGTTGATTGGCCACGCGTTTGGGTGCGAGAAACTTGCATGGCTGCCTCGATGGCTCGCGTCTACCGGGGTGATCAGAGTGAGCTGTGGGCAGAGCTTTGCCATTTGGCTTGCAAGCAAATCGAACATGGATTGCGACTTCGACCAGACCTGTTCTAAATCGATGTCAGCGAATTCGTCGATGCCGCACTCCAGGGCGAGCAGCGACAAAATTGGTGGAGTTCCCACCAGAAATCGATCCATGCCGGGTGCTGGTTCGTAATCATCTTCGAACGCGAAGGGAGCCGCGTGCCCCATCCAACCCTGCAGCGGAGAACGCATCGTCTGCTGCCGATCACCCGAGACGTACACAAAGGCAGGCGCGCCCGGGCCGCCGTTCAGATACTTGTACCCACAGCCAACTGCGTAATCCGTTCCATCTCGGCGCAGGTCCAGCGGAACCGCGCCTGTGCTGTGGCTTAGGTCCCAAACAACTGGAACGCCACGACGCTTCGCGGCCGCATTGATCGACGCCATGTCAAATCGGTCGCCCGACTTGTAATGCACATGACTTAGAAGCAGAACGGCGGTCTTCTCATTGAGCTGCCCGAGCAGATCACACCGTTCGACGAGTTCCACGTTCAGCTCGAAGACATCGGCCGCTCCCTGAGCGACATGGGCGTCGGTCGGAAAGCTACCGGCTTCAGTCAGGATCGTCGTGCAATCAGATCGGTCGCGGCAAATCGCGGTCAGCAGCTTGAAGATATTGACAGACACAGAATCCGCAACGATGACCTCGTGAGTTCCCGAACCAATCAACGGCGCAATCTTGCCACCAACTCGCTGTGGAGCGCCAATCCAATCGTTGTCATTCCAACTTCGAATGAGATCGCTCGCCCACTGCCGCGAAGCTGTATCGGCAAGAACCCCCACCGCCCTCTTGGGCATCGCGCCGAGCGAGTTCCCATCCAGATAGATGACGTCGGACGGCATCTCAAATCGCGCGCGGAGATGACGCAGTTCGTCTGCGGCATCCAGTAACTGAGCCTGCTGCAGATTAAATGAGGGTTCGTTCATTTCAGGCCAAGCTCGCGAAGAATGAGTGCTCGTTGCCTTGCCCAGCTTTTGCTGTCAGGGGCGACCAGTTCTACATGGCCCTCAGCTTCTGTTTCAATCAGCGTCACGCCAACGTTCTTGCTGCGAACCTGATCGATGTAGGCTCGCGCGAATTTTGGCGGAGCGATTCGATCCAACGTGTTATGAAACAGCACTTGCCTTGCCTGCCCTGGTTTCATTTCTGATGGCGACGTGATTTGAGTGAGCCGACGTTCGGAACCCATCATTTGGAACGGTGCCGCGACACCACATGGATGTCCGTCACGATTGGCACCAGCTCTCAAGTCGGGGAGACCGCCCTGACTGACGGCCAGGTCGATCTTGATCGGGTTTTCTCCGCGAATGGTTTCGGACTCAGGAATGGCTGGTCGGTTTCCCAACCAGAGGGCCAAGTGACCGCCGGCGGAATGTCCGATCGCAATGGTCTTTGTCGTTAAGAACCCAAACTCGACGGCTTTCTCGCGAAACAGGTCTGCCGCTTTTGCAACATCTTCGTAGGTACCTGGGAAGCCGCCGTCACGATCGACACCACGGTATTCGATGTTCCACACACCAACACCGTGCTGGCGCAGATCGTCGGCAATCCAATTCATGATGTCGCGTTCAGCGATCTCTGTCTGCCAGCAACCACCATGGATCATGATGATCGCCGGGGCACTGCCCTGCCCTGCGGGCTTCCAAACATCTACGACCTGCAGTTCGTGTTCGCCGTACGAAATTGTCGCGTCGGGTTTCGGCTTCTCGCGACCAAACAGGTCTCGCCATTTCATGATCTGAATCGAATTTGAGATGACGTCTTCGTACTTGAGCTTCGCCTCGGCGTAAGTTTCGAGAACCTTTTGTTTGGCGTCCTCTGTTGGGAACCGGTCGGGCGTGTCGGCTGCGAGAGCGGTCAGCTGTTCAATCCACTTGAGCATGTACCTTGCGTCGTCCGCAAAGGCGATCGGTTTGCCATCGACAGCAAAGTAAATGGGGCTTGTATGTGCCTGGCGAAGCAGCCCGTCCGGAGCTCGATACAAAGCCCGCGCGGCGACCCAGCCGCTCCGTTTTGGCACAACTTCAAACTGCAGCTCATTGCTGACGGCAGGCTTACCGCGTTCCTTCCGCAAAGCTACGTTCTTCACAACTACGCCGTTGTGGACAA
>JBGCDN010000310.1:0-30860 GCA_045105495.1 Planctomycetaceae bacterium | reverse complement strand
AGTGCAAACGATTTGGAAGTGATGAACGACCTACGACTCGCAATGAACCCAAACGGAAACTGCAGCCCCGGAAAAATGCTGCCCACAGCCGGCGCGTGCGGCATGGAACACGTAGAACGAACCGGCACCCGAGCGGCTTTTTAGTAGTTGTCAGGAATCAGGAGGCAGCATTCAGTCTTCTTTCCTGACCCCTGACCCCTGACCCCTGACCCCTGACCCCTGACCCCTGACCCCTCCATCCTCAATCCTCAATCCTCAATCCTCCATCCTCCATCCTCCATCCTCAATCCAGCATGCCACAGATCATCGACTATCCGGTTGCAGACATGACGATCACTGTCGAGAGCGGCATGGTTGTTTCTGATTTGTGCGCGGTGCTGGCTGAGAATAACCAGCACTTGCCTGTCGATGTTCCGAATCCAGGTGAGACGACGATTGGTGATGCAGTTGCTCGCGATGTGAGTGGTTCTCGTCGGTTCGGATATGGAACGTTTCGCGATTACGTGATTGGTATCGAAGCGGTTGACGGACAGGACCGTCGGTTTAAGTCGGGTGGTCGGGTCGTCAAGAATGTCGCGGGGTACGATCTGTGCAAACTGCTTATCGGTTCGCATGGAACGCTGGCAGATATTACGCAGTTGACATTCAAGGTTTTGCCCAGACCGGCTTCGTCGGGTGGTGTTCGATTTCACTTTGATGATTTCAGCGACGTTGATGCGGTTCTCGAACGAGCGACAACATCAGCCACGAGACCCCGAGCGGTTGACGTGATGTCGGATGGTGAAGGCTGCGATCTGATTTTTGTTTTCGATGGATTGAGCCAGGAGGTAACGTGGCAGCAACGGCAGATTGCAGAAGAAGTTGATGCGACCCCTAAGACAATGACTTCTGAAGATGTCGAGGCTCACTTGGCGAAGGCAAGTGCGTTACACGTTCCGGCCGAGGCGCGATTCATAGCTGGTTTGAACCCTAGCAAGACGATGCGGTTCCTACAGCAAGTCGGTAGCCGGAATGTGATTGGTCACGCTGGAAATGGTATTGTCGTTGGTGAGACTGGATCGGTTCACGCAGTGCGATCTATGGCCGAAGGGCTGGGCGGTTGGTGCCGAGAGAACTCTGGTTCAGGCCTTTCGCTGGTTGATCCGGCGGGCCTCGGGAAGAAAGTGAAACAGGCTTTCGATCCGTCTGGCAAACTGAATTCACATATCAAGGTCTGAACCCGGATGTCCGAGACGCCTATTCAGCACGGTCAGACAATTGACTACACGCGGTTCCTGGACTGTGTGCACTGCGGGCTTTGTACGTCAGCGTGCCCTACGTATCTGGAAACCGGAAACGAAAACGATGGGCCACGCGGCCGCATCTATCTAATGCGTGCTGTTGTTGACGGTCGGATTGAATTGACGGAAAGTGTTCGCGGCCATTTGGACGGTTGTCTTGATTGCCGCAGTTGCGAAACAGCCTGTCCGTCTGGTGTGCAGTACGGACGACTGTTGGAACCGTTTCGAGCAGAAACAGAAGCCGCCGAAGCCGAGGTTCAAAAACCGGATTGGTTCCAGCGATGGATCATTCACGGATTGTTCCCATACGCATCGCGGCTTGAGTGGACTCTGAAGCCAATGCGTCTGCTCCAAAAACTCAAACTCGATCGCGCTGTGAACGCTGTCGGCTTGCCGAAGTTGTTGCCGGCTCGATTGCGTCGTTTGCACGAACAGTTGCCGCAGCTTCAGCCGAGAGAGAAACGGCTGCCAACCGTTCTCCCCGCCATAGGCGAACGCCGTGCGCGGGTTGGGTTGTTTACGGGTTGTGTGGCGGAAGCCATGTTCTCCGGAACCAATCGAGCGACCGCGCGGGTGCTGCAGCAGAATGGTTGCGAAGTTGTTGTACCGCGAGAGCAGGGGTGTTGCGGTGCAATTCACTATCACTCAGGAGCCGCCGACCCCGCCATGGACTTTGCGCGGCAGAACCTTGAAGCGTTCGCGGACGAATCGTTGGACGCTGTCATTGTGAATGTTGCCGGTTGCGGTTCGATGCTGAAAGATTACAAACACATCGCGCGAGAGCTTGGACAGACGGAAGAGACTGTGGAAGCGTTGGGCGGGCTGGCTGCAAAGATTCGGGATGTCAACGAGTTCCTTGATGAACTCGGACTCATCGCGCCGACGGGAAGAATTCCGTTTCGTGCGGTTTACCACGACGCATGTCACTTGCAGCACGCACAGCAAGTTCGTGAACAACCTCGACGGATCCTGCGAAGCATCCCGGGACTGGAAGTCCTGGAACCGGCCGAATCTGAGATCTGCTGCGGAGCGGCGGGAAGCTACGCGTTGACGCAGCCGGAGATGGCCCATCGACTTGGACGCAGGAAGACCGACAAGCTGCTCGCCACGGAACCTCAAATTGTGGTGACGGCAAACGCCGGTTGTTCGCTTCAGCTGCAGGCTCACTTACGACAGGACGGCGCCGGGTTGCCGGTTTTTCATCCGATCGAATTGTTGGACATGAGCTATCGAGACGAATGTCCGAAGCTGTAGCTCGGCTACTTGCAGGTGAAACATGCATCAGTTTAGACGCACTCTGTTCTTGTTGTTCGTCCTGATTGTTCCTGCGTCGGCCCAATTGAAATTTCTGAAGTATGAGCCATCGCCGGCTGACAATCCGCTGCGTGGGTTGGTTCCGTATTCGGGTGAGAAACGTGATGTCTTTCCTCACAGCATGGAGTTCAGCTACCTGGCTTTGAATCAGATTGTTGTTGGGAAGAACCAATTTGACTGGAAGCCGTTTGAACGCCTACTGGACGACATCGCGAGTCGCGGACATCAGGCCGTGTTCCGAGTATGGATTGAGTATCCCGGTAAGAATGGAATTCCGCAGTACCTTGCTGACGATGGGCTGAAGGTGACGGAGTGGCTGAACACGCACACTGACCCGTTTCCTCGTCAGAAATGCTGGACGCCGGACTACAGCGATCCGCGAATGCGAGCGATGTTGAAGAGTTTCGTTGCGACGTTCGGGAAGAAGTACGATGGCGATCCGCGAATTGGGTTCATCACGGCTGGCTTGTTGGGGACGTGGGGTGAATGGCACAGCTATCCGCGAAATGAATTGTTCGCGAGCAAAGAAGTGCAGACCGAAGTTATGCAGGCGTACGCGGATGCGTTTCGAACCACGCCGATCCTGCTTCGCTATCCCGCCAACAAAGACACGTATCACCACGCTGCGAATGATCAGCGACCTTTCGGATACCACGACGATTCATTCGCGTGGGCCACATTGGATACAGGCAAGAGTGACGACAATTGGTACTTCATGCCCGCCATGCGTTCTGCCGGCGCCGCCCAGAAGTGGAAGCGGCATCCGATTGGTGGTGAGATCAGACCCGAACTCTGGGGTCAGATTTTCGATGAGAAGCCTGCGCATGCACAGACGCAGGACTTCGCAGAATGTGTCCGGCAGTCACACGCGACGTGGTTGATGGACACCGGAATGTTCGACAAGAAACAGTCGCAGGCCCGGATTGATCGAGCGATCCGTCAGGTGCAAAAGATGGGCTACGAGTTCCACGTTTCTTCTGCTGCAGTGACTCACGCTGACGGGAAGACAAACGTGGTTCTCACTGTTCGCAATACGGGTGTTGCTCCGTTCTATTACGATTGGAAGCTGCAGCTTGGTGCTGTCGATCGGTCGCAGGTTGGGCAGACGTGGTCAACCGAGTGGAAGCTGACAGGCCTGCTGCCGGGAGAAACACGTGTGTGGAAAACGCAGCTTCCCGGGAAGCACGAGGCCTTGGCCGTACGTGTGATCAATCCACTGAAGGACGGTCGCCCACTCCGGTTCGCGAACAAGGGGCAGGCGAACAATGCTACGGGATGGCTTTCCCTTCCCTGACTTCGAACGCAGCAGTCTCGCCGCTTGGTTCTCAAGACTTCACACCGGGATGTCGTTGCGGGTGTCACTTAAGTGGACGAAATGTCAGTTTTGGGTTAGTCTCAACGGACCCCGTTCTTCGGAGACGACTCATGTTTCGTTGCTGCGCGGTGTTGATTGCTTTGAGTCCAATGTGTGCCTTCGCGCAATTTGAATTCGAGCAGCCTGTTGCAGGGGCTACGTTCTCGCAGCGTGAGCTACAGCTTCTGGTTCGATTTGCTGAGGTTACGGAAGAAGAGCAAGTCGCGATCCGACGTGCCGTTAAGCCCGTCGTAGACAAGGCGATGCGCGACCCGTCTAGAGTCCGCCGGTTTTCGACCGACTGGATTTGGCCGGACCTCTATGAGCAGCTGCTGCCAACGATCAAACCGCTGGTAGAAGATCAAGCAGGCTACCGCGCGTTCGTTGCTGATTTGCGGTTGCGTCAGAGGTTCAATCGCGAGTTTGCCGTTGATAGTGCTGTTAGAACGCTGGATGCCGCTGTTGGTTTGACTTCACAGCAACGAAAGAAGCTACCAGGTGTCTTGATCAAATTGTACGACGAAGGATTGCTCCGTCGGCACGTAAGCTGGCAGCCGATGACGCTATCGGACATTCCGCGATTGTTTGGAAAATTGGAGCTCACAATCGCTCAGCGAAATCGATGGACTGCCAACGCGTCTGAGATTGTTGCCAGACCGAGTGCAACGGACGCGATGCGCGGCGACAGCGACGGGGAGCGTCAAGAGGCTCTTGTTGGCGATCTGAAGTGGATTGCAGAGGCGCAGGTCGCTCGAATTGAAGGGCGGTTGGATATCGATCCAAAGACAATTCGCAAACTCAAGCTGGCAGCGAAGGGGGCGATTAAGAAGGCGGTCAGCGTTCGAATTGAAGCCGAGAATGAGTATGCCAGGTTAGTGAATCAGGGCGAGACACCTGACTTCGATAGCCAGCTTTCCCGGCACGCTATGGGCAACAAGTATTCGATGTTTCATCGCATCCGCTGGCGTGGGCTGGTCAAGTCTGTGCTGTCGGAATCGGAATGGCAGCAGCTACAGGCCGGGTACGATGCTGAGTGGGACGTTGTCGCTCGCTACTTTGCAGCGTCGCGGGTTCTTTCGATGTGCTACGAGTTTGAGCTATCTGGCAATGAACTACTCGTGATGCGCGATTTGTTTGAACGCCTTGGGCCGACGCGAGAAGAATCGCATGATCTCACCAAATCGTTTATCGCGTACAAACGAATGTACAAAATTCCGCGTCAGCAGTACGTTGAGTTGATTGGTGAGGAGAAAGCGAAACAGTTCCTGCAGAAGTTGGAATCGTATCGACAGTACTTTCCGAATGTGAAAGAAGATCCGGATACGGTCAAAGCCAAAGTGGCCGAAGCTTCGGGCGACGAATGAGCTGCAGTCTTTCGCCTTTGACTTGTGGCTCCTATGTTACGGCACTCGTAACACGGTTGATTGAGTTCACATGTCGCAAACCATCCAGGCCGTCGCTTTTGATCTCGACGGACTTATGTTCAATACCGAAGACATCTTTGACCTTGCCGGCAAAGAGCTGATGCAGCGTCGGGGCAAAGTGATGACCGAAGAGTGTCATCACGCAATGCTGGGTCGTCGACCGGAAGAAGCGTTCGCGCAGCTTCAGCGGCTTATGGACATTGACGAGCCGATGGAAGCTCTGATGTTGGAGACGAAGGAGATCTTCGAGAGCTTGATTGACGAGCATCTTGCTCCCATGCCGGGTGTGTTCGAACTATTGAACCACATTGACGAACGCAGTGTTCCTCGCGCGGTCGCGACTTCTTCGCCGCATGAATACATGCGAGAGATGTTGGATCGCTACGACATGTTCGAAGGTTTCGCCCATCACCTTGCTGCAGAAGACGTGACGCAAGGGAAGCCGAAGCCGGACATCTATCTCAAGGCTGCCGAACGTCTAGGCGTCGAACCGAACGCCATGATGGTTCTGGAAGACAGCGAAGCTGGAACGCGGGCAGCGGCGGCTGCCGGAGCGGTTGTCGTTTCGGTTCCCAATCGACATACCAAGGTCCAGGACTTCTCCATGGCGACTCATGTTGTGAGCAGCCTTGAGGTCCCCATAATCCGCCTGCTCCTCGACGGGGGCGTCTGATTCTTCAGGTTGTTGAATGGTGATTGGTCGCGGTGTGAAACCGATGATGATGAACGCGAGGGTCAACCAGCCGAGGATTCTTCGTCCCTTTCCAAGCGGAACACGATCATCGCGCGTGGGAGGGTGTTTGACGCCCATCAGCAATAGCAGCACGATAATGACAACGTAGGATCTATCGACGAAGCAACAGTACGCCACCGCGAATCCAACGATCATCAGTGCGAAGTCGTGGGCTTTGCGTCCGATGAGACAGTAGAGGATGTGACCACCGTCGAGCTGTCCGACCGGGATTAGATTTAGCGAGGTGATGAAGACGCCGACCCAGCCGGCGAACAATAGTGGGGTCAGCGTAAGTTCTTCTCCCACGCCGGGAGTTCCGTGGATGACTGATGCCAGCCATTTGACCAGCAAAGGGTCTCCGTAGCTGATCGCCGCACCTTCGAAGGTTTGGTATGCGGAGGAGTGAATTCCGAGGATCAGAATTGGGATCGCTAGAACAAGCCCGGCCAGCGGGCCTGAAACGGCGATGTCGAACATCGACTTTCGATCGGCAGTCCCGGCTCCCTGGAGAATGACGGCTCCCATTGTCCCGAATGGAGAAATTGGCATCGGGATAAAAAATGGGAGTGTCGCTGGAACCTTATACCGTTTCGCCTGGAGATAGTGTCCCATTTCATGCGCGAACAAGATGCCCATTACGGCGAGGGCATACTTCAGACCGTTCCAATTACCTCGGCTAATAACCAGCTCGCCAGAGTTCCGTTTTTCTTCCCAGTCGGTTTGACCAAGCTGAGCGATTTCGGAATCGGTCAGTTGCTTGCCCGTCGCGTCCTTAACATCGGGGAACGTCGCTGAGCCAACGTACCAGGTCGACAGGCATGTCAGCACAAACAGAATCCACGCTCGACGTTGTCGACGTTTCCACACGTCGGACAGTCCCGCTTGTCGTTGGGCGACGGATGGGTCGCGGACTTCGGCGGTGCGTGGTTCAATTGTGTCCGGCAATTCCCGGCGTGGCGGGAAAGCGGGTGGTTCGTGTTGTTCTGACGGTTCGTTCAATCTCAGGGATGGACGGAGGCGGTTGCCGACCGACGCGCCTTTCGGTGTTCTTGTTGAGCCGAGCGAGAATTACTTTCGAGGTCGATTATACGTCGGCCTGAGTCCATTGGCCGTCGATTGATCGCCATAGCGAACCGGTTGGATTCTTGTCCTGAAGCGACGCTGGCAATCGGTTCGGCCGGATGTTGTCGTAGCATGAGAGCATTGAGAATCGTCGGATGGAACCGGGGATACCGACCGCTGTGAAACCGGGATGTCCGGTGGCAGGAAACGGTCCGCCATGATTCATTGCAGCGCTGACGGCGACACCGGTTGGCATCTTGTCGTTGAGTAGCCGGCCGACTCGTTTTCGCAGAGCGGGGGCGATGACATCGTAAGCTGAGTCGTCGTCGCCGTTGGTGTGAGAATAGATGCAGCCGGTGAGGTTGCCTTCAAGGCATTCTGCGATGGCAGCCATCTGTTCCGGGCCGTCCGCGAAGATGAACAACGAACCGTTTCCGAATGCTTCACCCTGCAAGGCGTCGGCGTTGTTCAGGAAGTCGGTGGCGTCGACTCGAAGCAGCGTGTTTTGGCACGAAAAACCGTCGGCGTTTGCATCGTCCCCACCCGCCACGAGAGTTGCTCCTGCCGAGACAAGTGCCTGAACGCCAGAGAGGAAACTCTTCTGCACACCTTCGCTCAGCATCACGCCCGGTGTCGCTGCAGCAAACTTTTCTGTCACTGCAGAAAGCAGTTGTTCGCCAGCATCGCCTTTCGGGACGACGACAACGCCCGGGTTTGTGCAGAATTGCCCGGTTCCCATCAAGCAGCTTCCTGCAAACTCTTCGGCAATCGCATCGCTGCGTTCAGCAAGTGCGCCGGAGAGTACGAAGACCGGATTGACGCTCGAAAGTTCAACGTAAATCGGGATGCCAGCTTTGTCTGCGGCTTCTTTCAGAACAAGCCCTGTATGTCTCGCGCCTGTGTAGCCAACACCAAAGACGCGAGAGTCAGAAACCAGTTTTGCACCGTCAGCATGGCTGCAACGATAGATGAGTTGAACGAAGCCACGCGGCATTCCCGTTTCCTGCGATGCTGCCAGAGCTGCTTCGGCGAAGATTCGAGTTGTACCGGGATGAGACGAGTGTCCCTTTGCGATGACCGGATTCCCAGCTGCGATGGCTGCCGCGAAGTCACCACCAGCGATGCCGTTGAACGCGAATGGGAAGTTGTTTGGTCCGAAGACAACACATGGTCCTGTTGCTTCCATGACGGATCGGATACCAGTTGCCGTATCGATTGTCGGCAGCGTCCACGAACCTTCTTTGGCAGCCGCGGCGGCTTGTCGAAGCTGGTTTGTGGTTCTTGGTAGTTCTCCGCCAGCGAGCCGTGTCTCTGCTGGCAAGCCAGTTTCGAGGTTGGCCATGGTGACAAGATCGTCAGCTCGCTCTTCGATCTTCGTCGCGTACGCTTCGAGGAACTCTGCAAACTTCTCGCCGCTGACCCCACGCAGCTGTTTCGCCGCTTCAGTAGCCGCCGTGAGTGCTCGATCAATTTCTGACCACGAGCTGACAGGGTACTCGTCGGGAAGGGTTTCGCGAGTAGCAGGGTTAACGGCGTTGAAGGAACCGGTTGAATCGGATTCTACCCATTCGTCCGCGATGAGAATCTTTTGGAGAGACATGGCTGCACTCTGACAGGTTGGTTTTGTGAACGACACGGTAGCTTCCCGCCTGCGTTCTCTCAAACGTCATCTCGAAGTCATCAAAAAAGGCCCATCCGACTGCCGGATGGGCCTACATCGCGCTGGATTGAGAAGCCAGTCTTAGAATCCGAAGTTCCAGTTGCCACCACTGCCAGGCTGTGAGCAGTTTCCATTCGCACAGCTGCTGGTTGGGGCCGGTGAGAATACCGGGGCCGGCATGTAACTTGACGCAGGGGCTGAATAGCTCGCTGCCGTGAACACGTTGTTCATCGGAGTGGGAGCCGGCATCGAGGGATAAGGAGCTGAGCTAGAGTAGGCCGGCGGCTGTGAGTAGGTTGTTGTTGGGTAGCTTGTGGGGCCGGTGTAGCTTGGATACGCCGGAGCCGAGGTCATCATTGGTGCCCCAATTGTTCCGTAGCTAATTGATGAGCTCATGACGGAGGGGTAGTAGCTTTGGGCGTTGTCGTACATGGGAGCTGGTGACGAGTAGCTCGAATACATCATCGGAGACGAGTAACTGCTGTAGCCAGACGCGAAATCGACACTTCCCGAGCAGGACTGGGCGAAGGAAGATGTACTGAGAAGCAGGAACAGGGCGATTGCAGAGGCAATCGATTGGATAGGCCGCATTGATTGAAATCCTTAGGATGTGTCTGACGCACAGGCGTGCTGTGTGGTGGATATTTTTGTTTTGCAGACTCTGCAGTCTGTGCAAGGTTACACATCCGACACGTTTTGGGGGGATTCGTCAAAGTAGGGTGCAAATGCCTCCCCTTGAAAGAGCAGTGTTCACATAGGTTGAACTAAGTTGCCTGAACTCCCGGACATCACCGTTTATCAGGAAGCGCTCGATCGCTTCGTTGTCGGGAATCGCATTCAACGTGTGATTGTCCGGAGTCCGTTTGTGTTGCGGACCTTCGAGCCGCCAGTTGATGTGTGCGAAGGTCGTGAAGTGCAGGCAATCGAACGACTGGGGAAACGACTTGTCTTCAGGCTCAGTGACGATCTGTTTGTCGTTGTGCATCTGATGATCGCGGGCCGGTTCCATTGGAAGAAACCTGGCGTTCTGCCGACGCGGAAAGTGGACCTCGCGGCGTTTCATTTTGATCAGGGCACCTTGATGTTGACCGAGGCCAGTCAAAAGAAACGAGCATCCATTCATGTGGTTCAAGGTCGCGAAGCATTGGCTGAGCACACCCGAGCTGGCATTGACGTACTGGCCTGCAAGGCGAGTGATTTCGCTGATCGGCTACGGTCACAAAACAGAACGCTAAAGCGAGCTTTGACAGATCCATCGATGTTCGACGGAATCGGCAATGCGTACTCAGACGAAATTCTTCACGCGGCCCGATTGTCGCCAGTGCAACTGACGAGTCGCTTGTCTGATGAAGAGGTCGAAACACTCTTCGTTGCGGCTCGCGAAACTCTGCTTCGGTGGATCGATTTGTTGCGGGAAGAAGTTGGAGGCCAATTTCCGAAGAAGGTGACGGCGTTCCAGCCAAGGATGGCTGTACACGGAAAGTTCGGTCAGCCGTGTCCCATTTGCGAATCTAAGGTGCAGCGGATCGTCTATGCCACGCGAGAATTCAACTACTGTCCTAAGTGCCAGACCAAAGGCAAGGTGTTGCGTGATCGGTCATTGTCTCGACTGTTGAAAGACGATTGGCCGAGCACGCTCGAGTAGACGAGCAGCCAAGTCTGATCCCCCGCGATGGTTCGAGAGTTACTGTGACTTCATTCCCACTTCGACGAATACAGGGCGATGGTCTGAACCGATGTCGTTTCCAACTTTGTGATTGGTGCAGACCAGGTTGTCGCTGATCAGAGCGTGATCCAACTTCAGCCCAAGCGGAAGAACAGGCCTGATGTACCACGTTGGGGC
This sequence comes from Planctomycetaceae bacterium, assembly GCA_045105495.1. GTDB lineage: Bacteria > Planctomycetota > Planctomycetia > Planctomycetales > Planctomycetaceae > CAYNWT01. The sequence goes on along the minus strand of JBGCDN010000310.1, from coordinate 20,190 downwards.
TAAGCCGTACCCGCGTCCGGCACGTCGTAAGTTCGTTTGTGATTCGAGGTCGTGGAACAGCGGTGACCACGGTGTCAGGTTCAGATCGCCAAGCAGAATCAGCGGAACACCCGACTTGCGTATCTCGCTGATATGGTCTGCCAATTGCCGCAGATGCTCGTTGCGAAGCGAGAAGCCTCGAGCGCCCATTGGGGGCAGTGGGTGCGTTGCAATGACGCGATATTCTGTGCCGCTGCAGTCGACCGTTGCGGAGATCGTCTTAATGTCAAGGACGTTGAAGGGCACGATTTGCTCTTCGAGAAACGGAAGCCGTGAGTAAAGTCCAATACCGAAGTTTCCATCGTCCTGCGGCGCGGTGATGCGGTATGGGTAGGCCTGGATCATGTCTTCGGCATCCCAACGTTGTTTCATCGCACTGCTGAGTTCAAGAATCGCGATGATGTCGGGGTCTTCTCGAAGAACCTCGCTGATCACAAGGTGATGCTGCGCGTTCGTCGTGAAAACGTTTGCCAGCATGAACTTCAAGTCTGGAGCATTGGCCGGTTGATCCGGACCTATGAATGCAGACGTAAGCGACGGTGCGTGGGTCGCCAGTAAGACCACGGCACCCCCAAGCCATTTCCATCGACGAAACATTGCCGCAACGCTGCAAACGAAGCCAAGTGCGAGCACCTGCTGGACTCGCAAATTGGCAAAGAGATCACAGATCCAGTGTGATCTCGCGAACATGCTCGCGATGGTGGTAACTGTCAGAATGTAACAGAGAAAGGCAGTCCGGTTCCAAACGAATTCACACATCCATCTGAGCATGGGGCTGCTGTTGTGTGTCGCAGCAACGCTGTCGTGAGCTGGATTCATCCGTAAAACCAGTGGCCCGCGAGAACACTACGAGCCCCTTGCCCAGAAGCCGCACTCGCGGCGATGAGCCATCGAGAAGACCATCCCAATGTTACTGCCGCACACGGTGAAGCAGAACGCTTCCTTAGAGGGCGAAGAGGCTGTCTTCCTCCGAGAGTTGTCCAAAGACGAGATCAAGGCTTGTGGCATCGTCGTTGAGACGACTTTCACCAGCTTCAAGGTAGCCGTACATCATGTCGTCAGCATTTGCAGGATCGTAGGTATCCTTGAGTCCGATGACATGCCCCAGCTCGTGAGTCATGACTGACAACAGGTCCATTTGAGAACCGATGTTATCGTCGGTCTGGTCGAATGGAGTTGGGTCGACGTACCAGCTGTGTCCAGCAGCATCGCTGTCGAGAACGACGTTTGCCGAGTCTGCTGTTCCAAGCAACAGGCCGTCCAGTGACGCGACTGAGATGTTCGCATTGGCAAGGGCTGCCTGCTGAGATGGAGTCAGTGATGTGGCCTGCCAGTAAGCTCTGGCCGCATCTGCAATTGGAGCGAGCTGGTCTTCGGACAATACTTCGCTGGCTGATGAACCGGCTTCGGTCGCGAGAAGGGGAGCACTAATGAAGACAGAGACTTCTGCTGTTTCGGTGCGAAGATCCTCAATGTAGACAGCTCCGTTTCCAGTGCCGCCCGCGTTTCCATTACCGGTCGGATGGTCCAGATGGGCTCCGATCGCCATTGTGCTGCCATCGATTGCGACAGCGTGTCCGAAGTGATCGTCCTTTCGAGCATCGGCAGCAAGGAACTCTGATTCGAGGCCCCATGCGTCGGCACCACCGGTGTTTCTTGTGTGTAGATAAACTTTTCCGGTGTCGTCGGCGATTGAGTCGTCGCGTTCCTTACCGATTAGCAGGTTGTCACCATCAACCGAGACAGAGATGCCGAAGCGGTCGGTATCTGTATCGACGCCCGGATCGACAATGAGAGCAACTTCACCCCAGTTGTCTGCTCCACCGGCATCACGGCTGGCGACGACGACTTCACCTGTTCGGAAACGCGAGAATCGCTGCGGCTTGCCGATGACAACAGTGTCGCCACTGATATCGACAGAGTGACCAAGCCAGTTGTGCTTTCGAGCGTTTGAGCTGTAAATCTCGGTTGTCTCTGTCCACGTTCCGCCGCCGTTGCTTTCGAGAATGTAGACCGAGCCGCTGTCTGTTCCCTGGTCGTTGTCCTTGCGGGCTCCGACAGCAATGGTGCCACCGTCGATCGCCACGGAGTAACCGAATTGGTCGCCCTTGCGAGCGTCGGTACCCTTGATTCTTCCGTCAGTGAGCCAGCCGGTCGATGTTCGATTGAAGACGTAAATCGAACCACTGTTGCGTCCGAAGCCGTCGTCGAACCGAGCTCCCACGACGATTGTGTCGCCTTGAATTGCGACTGACTGACCGAACTGGTCGCCCGAAGATACCGTGCTGTCATCCAGAAGTTTGGCAGACTGCAGCCACTGGTTTTGCGATGCATCAAATTCGAAGACATAAGCTGCACCGGAGTTGAACCCGAGAGCATCTGACTTGCGAGCACCAACGACGATGGTTGTTCCGTCGATCCCAACTGAGTACCCAAACTGATCGAGAGCTTCTCCATCGTCCGCACTGATTTGCTGGAACAGGACCCAGTTGGCTCCACTTCGTCGGTAGATCGAAGCACCTCCGCTTGCCGGAGCCTGACTGCTATCCTTCCAGGCACCCGAAACCATCCAATCGCCATCAACAGCGACTGAGTAGCCAAGCTGCGCGTCGGGGAGGCCTTCGTTCTTTTGCGTCGCCAGGCCAAGCTCGTACTCGAATCGTTCTTCGCCAGGTGTCAGAGATGAATCCGGGGTGTAGTCGATAGATGTGGCGTTTAGCGTGGCGGTTCCGCGAGTCGGATCGGTGACCAAGCCGCGAACTTCAGCGTCCGAAAGCGGATTGTCGTTGTTGGTGACGTCGATATTGATTGAGTTCGTGATCAACGTCGAGGTGAAGTCATCGTTCGCCACGAGCAGCAGTTCAGCGGCTCCCATATCAACAGAGCGCACCTGTCGTGGCTGTCCTGTTTGGTCTGTCGTGAACGAGACTTCCGTATCGTCGCCGGCATCGATCGCAGGGCTGCTTGAAGCCAGCTGGTGAGTCGGCATGAGGCCGTGGTTGATTTGAAGCGGGCCTAGTTCAGGATCGCCGTTCAGGTTTCCGATATCGTCCCCGAGAATCAGGTAGCCACTGTTTTCTTCAATTAGGCTATGGCTGACTCGAAGTTCTCCAGCGACATCGACGGATGGGCTGGTGGTGATGTTGTCCGCAACGATGGAGTTGATAAGTCGAAGCGAACCAGAGCCTGCAACATCGACCGCGATACCAGCACCTTCACCGCCGGCAGTAGAGGTGTTGTTCGCGATGGTTGAGTTAATCACCGTAAACGATGCGTCACTGATATGGAGTCCAGCCCCTGCCAGCGTGCCATTCACTCCGGTCGCGGTATTGCCGGAGACAGTTACGTTTTCAAGATAAGAGTTCAGTTGGCTGGCATCAGAAGAGATAGCACCACCAACGACAGCGACATTATCTGTGAGCAGCGAACGTCGAACGTCCAGCGTGCCCAACGTCATGATGGCACCGCCCTGGTTTCCGCTGTTGTCAGTCAGGATTGCATCGCGAACAGCCAGTGTTCCCTCGTTGAGGATTGCTCCGCCATCACCAGCCGTCGAACCGCCCGTTAGCGTCACGTGTTCAATCTCAACATCAACGGTTGGTTCGATGTGGAAGATTCGGCTCATGCCACCAGCGTCGATGGAAAGCGAGCTGGCGCCGAGTCCTCGGATGGTGAGGTTGTCAGAAATCGTGAATTGGGTTCCATCAAGATCGATGGTGCTTTGGGCGAGACTAATGTCAAACGTCAGAGTGTCGGCACCCGGATTGAGGTTGGCGGCGTTGATTGCCTCACGCAATGTGTATGAGCCTGGGCCAAAGGTGCCGTCGTCGACATCGCCAAGCGAACTAACGATCCAGTCATTCGTTACTTCGTAAGAACCGATATCAACATTGCCCGTTGTCCGGACGTACGGTGTGTCGCGTTGATCGAACAGAAGAGCCTCGTCGCCGTCTGCCGAGATGTTTGGCAGGCCATCTGAACCAGGCAGGGCCGCTCGGTTGGAATCGCCCGCGTCGATTGCCGGGCTACCAGGTACCAGTGCGTGTGTCAGGGTCTTAGAACCGCCGTTTGCTGCGAGAGTCAGATCGAGCACCGTGGTGATGTCGATTGTCCCAACACCTGCGTTGCCGACGATGTTGTTGTTGGAGCCATCTGTGAGCCCGCCACTGCTGAACGTGTCGCCAATCAAGTTGTTCGCACTTGTCGCGATGACGTCTGCGCCACCGAGGTCACTTGGCAGGCGAAGGCCCGCATTGACAACGTCGGGCACTTCGTTGCCAGCGACAATCGTATTGAACAATCTGGTGCCCGCGATCGGTGCCGTCCAGATACCACCGCCGAGGCCGAGTCCATCAGAGTCGGCGTCGGCCAGGTTGCCGGCAACGGTCGAGTTCGTCAAGACAAGGAAACCAGATTCGTTCTCTAGTCCACCTGCGTTCGAATCAGCTCTGTTACCAGAGATGGTGCTGTTGGTGATGTGTGTGTTGCCGTTGATTTCGTTCGCCAACGCAGCCCCGGTCGCCGCTGTGTTGTTATTGATTGTGCTGCTGATGAGGGACAGCTGTCCGGTCCGTGTCAGCACGGCACCACCGGCAGTAAGTGCGTTGTTACTTGAGAACGTTGAATCTGTGATTGTGGTGGTGGTGCCGAAGCTAAACAGCCCCGCACCGTTATCAGCCGTATTCGCGCTGAAGGTTGATTCCCAGATCGTTGCCGTACCGGAGCGGGTCATGATGCCGCCACCATTTTCAGTAGCGGAACTTCCGGAGATCGTTGAGTTTGAAACCCAGAGATCGCCCGACTGATTAAAGATGGCGCCACCTTCAAGGTTGAACGGTGCCGGGTCAGATCCGTCTGCGAATCCATTCGTCAGTGTGATATTTGTCAGGCCAACGGTGGCAGGGTTCAAAATGGCGTCGACCATCAGAATTCGGCCAACACCTTCTCCGTCGAGAATGACGTTACCGCCTGCCGCGTTTTGGTTGGCTCCATCGATCACAACATTCGACGACACAACAAACTGATCTCCAACCAGAATGACTGGATTCGCGGTTGGCAAGTCGAACTCAATCGTGACTTCAGCCGGTGTTGCGTTGGCTAGTCCAATTGCTTCTCGAAGAGACAGGTCGCCAGCAGTGAAGACACCGTTGTCGACGTCGGAATCTGTATCGACAAGCCACCGCTGTGTGACTTCGTAAGAACCGATATCGACGGCATCAAACACGCGGGTGTAAGGGAAGCCGCGTTGATCCTGAACCAAAGCTGTGTCGCCACTGGCAACGTCAGGAATGTTGTCAGCACCTGGGACGGCTGCACGGTTCGAGTCGCCGCTGTCGACAGCAGGACTACCCACGGCGAGCGAATGTGTGTCGACTGGTCCTCCATTGTTTTTCAGCGTTGGATCAAGGATTGCATCAAGAGCAATCGTACCTGCTCCGCTTACACCAACAATGTTGCCATTCGTGCCGTCAACCAAACCTGCTGACGACGCCGCGTCTCCAACGAGGTTGTGAGAACTAATCGCTTCTGGTGTCTTACCCCCAAGGTCTCCTGCAGTTGTGCCAACCTGGTTTCCGGCATAGATGCTGTTGAACGTGTGGGTAAACGTGACTCCATCGTCCACGGTAAACAGGCCGCCGCCAGTGCCTGTTCCGTTGTTGTCGGCGTCAGCGATGTTGCTCACGATGGTCGAGTTGACGACGACAACGGTGTCGTCTTCGTTGTAGATGCCGCCCGCATCGATATTGGCCGAGTTGCCTGACACCGTACTGTTGACGATGGACAGTGGGCCGTTGTTGTTGAAGATCGCTCCACCGTTTGCTGAAGCCTGGTTTCCGCTGAACGTCGAGGTCACGATATCCACTGAGCCGTCGTCGTTCGCGATTCCACCACCAAGCAGTCTTGCGGTGTTGTTGCGAACCGTGACGTCTTCGAGGCTAAGTGTTCCGTCTTCGTTGTAGAACGCACCGCCCGAATCTGCTGCGAAGTTGCTGTCAAAGGTGACGCTAGTCAGACCAACAGTTGCGGATCTGGAGAGAATGGCACCGCCGGATTCTGGTGACAGACCTCCATCAGATCCGTCGGCATTACCGCCTGTAAATCCGATGTTTGAGATCTGAGCATTGATTGGCCGAACAGTCCCGTCGATCAGCATGATTCGATTGGTGTCGTCGCCATCGAGTGTCACATTGCCGCCCGACATGTTGCTGCCATCGATGATGACGCTGCGTGTGACAACGAGTTGCTCTTCAATGTCGATATTTGGCGCTGCACCCAGAAGATCGAAACGGATCGAGTCGACATTCGGATTCAGATTACTAAACCGTAGGGCTTCTCGAATTGAGAAGTCTCCGACAGAGAAGTCAGAGTCGAGGTCTTCTTCCGTCGTGCTGACGAAGGTGGTCAAAGTCTGATCTTCGTAAGCTCCGATATCGACCGTTACTCCGAAGGCGCGTTCGAACGGGAAGGTTCGCGTATCGCTAACCAAAGCTTCGTCACCGGCACTCAGGTCGGGAATAAGGTCCGCGCCGGGACGAACAGCGAGGTTGCTGTCTCCGGCATCAATTGCAAGCCCGGCCGGGACGGTGGCGTATGTCAGTGATGGTCCACCATTGTTTTCTGCGGTGGTGTTCAGAACCGTGGAAACGTCCAGCGTTCCCAACCCATCGTTACCGACAATGTTTCCGTCAACGGCGTGTGTCAGCCCACCAGGCGACGCCGACGATCCAACGATGTTATTTGCGCCACCCGGCTCGACGAACTCACCGCCGAAGTCCTGTGCGGAAGAACCAAGCAGGTTGCCTGCGATAATTGAGTTGTTAACGAACGTTCGCGATCCACCGCTTGCTGTGTGAATACCGCCACCGGAGATGCCGGTCACATTCGATGTGATGGTTGCGTTGACGATGGATACATCGCCGTTTGCGTTGGAGATCGCTCCACCAAACGTAGCGGCTTCGCCCTCACCGATCGTTGTGTTGACGACGGAGACTGTTCCGCCGTCTGTATTCAAAATTGCTCCACCAGCACCGTCGGCGCTGTTGTTGAAGAACCCAGAGTTGAATATCTCGACCACTCCAAACTGGTTCAGAATGGCGCCACCGTCGGTGTCGAGACTGTTGCCGTCCAGGTCAGCCACGTCCGCATCGCTGCCGTTTGCATTCCCGTTGTCGAATGAAAGGTTCTCGAAGATCACTACCGGCCGCGGCAACCCGTTATCGACTGGGGTTAGTCCGTCGATCCAGATCAGGCGTCCGTCGTTGTCGCCATCGATCGTGACGAAGCCACCTTCAGGAGTGTTGTTGACCCCGTTAATCGTGATTTCAGAATCGATGTAGAGCTGCTCATCAATAGTAATGATGGGGTCAACTTCTGGAATCGCGAACGCAATGGCGTCGTCGCCCTCGCTCAAGTTCGCAAGCTCGATTGCCTCTCGAAGTGAGAAATCGCCGGCCGTGAAGTTGCCGTCTGATTCGTCCCGGCTGAGGTCAACGACCAATGGCTGAATCTCGAAGGCTCCGATATCTACGGTTTCTTCGTAGATCCGAACAAAGGGTGCCGAGCCACGTTGGTCGACGGTGAGTTCAACGTCGCCACCTAAGACGTCTGGAATACGGTCGACACCACCGAATGCAGCTCGATTGTTGTCACCCGTGTTGTGAGCCACGCTGCCCCGAAGCAGTTTGTGCGTTTGGGTTGGTCCGCCGTTATCAGTTAGTGATGTGACAATAACTTCACTAGGGTCAAGCTGTGCCCCGGTTCCATCACCGATGATATTTCCACCGACTCCGTCCATGAGGCCGCCGGCGAACTGCGGGTCAGCAATAAGGTTGTTTGAACTACCGGCGTCAAAGTTCCGGCCGCGCACGTCGTTGGGCTGCATCGTGTCATCGACGTTACCAGCGACCAGCGAGTTAAACATGACAACTTCACGGCCTGCGGCGATGACGTTGTAGATTCCGCCGCCTCGTTCAGCACTGTTTTGGCTGATCGTGGAGTTTGTGATCGTGACTGTGTTGTCGTTAAGTATGCCCCCGCCAGATGCGTTCCCCAGGAGTTCACTGACGGTGTTGCCTGAGATTGTACTATTGATCACTTCAACGAAGAACTCGTTATATATCGCTCCGCCGTCTTCTGCGTCATTGCGGGCCCACAGCGAGTCGATACTCGCTGCGGTACCTCGGTTCATTAGCCCACCACCATCGCGGACTGCGACATTGTCAGTAACCGCGGTCCGAAGTATCGCCATCTGCGCGGCGGCACCGCCGACGCCGTTGAATATCGCTCCCCCATCGCGACCGGCTTGGTTACTTACGAACTGACTATCAAAAATGTTCGTTGGCGTCGTTTCGGCTGTGATCGCGCCTCCATCGAGTCCAGAGGTGTTCATAGAGAATGTTGATCTGGCAACATCCAGCGAACCGGTGTTCGAATAAATCGCTCCGCCGTCCACGTCCCCGTGATTGCCGGCGAATAAGACTTCCGTCACTGTGACGTTCGCGCCGATGCTAAAGATGGCTCCGCCACGCCCAGTGTTTGGAGTGACTGTGTCAAATGTTGCCTGTCCACCAATCATCGTAAGGTTTTGAAAACTGACGGGAATTCCTACGGCGTCTGTCAGGTCAAACAGCCGGAAGTTGTTAGCCCCGTTGATGGTCACGGTTCCACCGCCACCGAGATTCTCACCATCGATGATGAGCTCTTCCTCGATCGCGTACTGGTCCGAGGTCAGAGTGATGACGGGATCTACGGCTGGGATATCGAAGACGATGTCATCTGCCGCAGCGGTTGCGTTCGCAGAATCGATTGCTGCTCGAAGGCTCCCCGCGCCGGCATCATTCACGTTTGTAACAGTGAACGTCGCCAGCAAAGCTCGATCTTCGAGGGCCTCAACCTGATCCTGCCGTTTTCGGCGAAGTCGGGAAGCCTGTTGTCGGCGGAAGAGTGAAGAAACGGTACGAATGGCCCAGGATCGGCGGCTCGAAGGTGGTGTGGACAAGGCCTAACCTTTCGGGGTGGGAAATGTATCGGACGTCAGAGGCCCGCGCGGCGCGTACGGTGGGTGGAGTAGTCAGTCCGCGCCATCGCAAACTTGCCACCCAGCAGAGCCGATAGGGTAGGGTAAAGTCAAATGAACAATTCGTCCAGAACCGCAGGTTCCACAACGGCTTCCGTTGAATCTGCCGTTACTGATCAAACGATTCGACGTTGGTGTGGACTTTTGGAAACGACGCACGACCCGCTGAGACCCAACCACGAGGCTCAAGCCCCACTGCACCAAGGCGTTTTCCCGCCCTTTCAACCCGTCGATGCCGCTATCTCGAAGCGGTCGCAGTCTCGGCGGTCTCGGGTTGGGCAATGAATGCAAGAACTTGCTTGCCGTCAGTCAGGTTCCAGATCCTCACTTGGCCGTCATAGCTGCCTGTTGCGAGCCGTTCCCCGGCAGTAGCGACACTGTACACCCAGTCGGCATGGCCACTAAACTTGCGGACTTCCCGACCATTCTTGGCCTCATGAAGCCGGGCGGTCTTGTCGGCACTGACCGAGGCGATTTTGCCATCGTTGGTGAGTGCAACACCGCAGACCTCATTACCAAAGCCTCGAATCCGTCGGGCTTCTTTGCCGTCTTTGACATTCCAGATCTTGATCTGTCGGTCCCCACTCGCCGTAACTAACCGGGTGTCGTTGGCCGAAAAGTCGATTGAGTAAACCGTGCTGGTGTGGCCATTGAAGGTCCGCAGTGGCTCTCCGGATTTCGCATCGAACAGTTTGGCAGTCTTGTCACGGCTGGACGAAGCGAGAAACTGGCCGTCTTCCGACCATTTCACATCGGTGACCCAGTCAGAGTGTTCGTCGATATTGAGAACCAGTTCCCCAGTTTCAATTTCGAACACCCGGATGCGATTGTCTGCAGAGCCTACGGCTAACTGAGTCTCATCAGGACTAAAAGCCACAGAGAACGCCGAGTCGTCTGCGCGGAGGAAATCGTGGAGAAGCTGCCCGTCTGCAACTGCAAACAGCTTCGCTTCACCAATCTGCGCCGGGGTACCCGCAGCGACGGCGATGGTTTTTGCGTCCCGAGAGAATTCGATGTCGTGAATTCGCTCTGCGACGTTGGTGACTCGTCGCAGAAGATCACCGTTCGCAGCGTTCCAAATCAGCACTTCGTGATAGCCTGATGTTGCGAGGAGTTTTCCGTCAGGACTGAATGCGATCGCCGTGACTGGAACCGGCCGCTTGTAAGTTTGCGGTGGCAGCGGTTGCGGCTCTTTGGGGATGATTTCGACCAGTCGAGCCTCTGGCTGAATCCCCGCGTCCAATGGGGCTCCAACGTCAATCCAGCGGCGTACGAGTTCAACTTGCTTTGCTGACAGTGGATCAGATTCCTGCGGCATTTCGCCGTCTTTGATCAATTCCAACAGGTACGACTCGGCAGCTTTTCCCGGTTCAAACGCCATGCCGGACTCGCCGCCCTTGTGCATGGTTGCGAGCGATTCCATGTTGAAACTTCCGCCCGTATCTCGCGAGTTGTGGCAGGCGACGCATCGTTCTTTGAAGATCGGTGCGATCTCTTTTGAGAAAGATACGAATTGCCCAATCACCTTCAGGCTGCTCTCGAGTTGTTTTTGGCGAGACACAAATGTTTGTTGTAAGCGGCTCAATTCAAGTTTGGACTTTCTGACAGAGGGGCGGAGGCCGACGATGCGAGCGGAGAGAACCTGTGTCCGTCTCGTAGAATCGGCCAGCACTTTATTGGATTCTTGAATCAACCCTTGGGTCGCGATTAAGGCGTCCGTTGCGTTCTTAAGAGTCGTTGCTGGCTTCATTGCGGCCGCCGCAGCCTTTGCCAGAGTTGCCTTAGTCACCGCTGCCTGCTCCGTCACTGTTTCTACGTTGGACTTCGCTTTCTCGAACTCTTTAGCGGAAGTGGTTGCTGCTTTAGTGACAGCGGTGGCCGCAGCCTTCAACTGATCCAAGGTGGTCGCTGCCGATTTGGCTTGGGCTGCGAGTGCGGCGTCCTTCGGGTTTTCCTTTGAGGCCGACTGCAACAGCGTGGCTGACTTCGACAGTGCAGCGATTGCAGGCTGGATGCCTTTTGATGATGCGGCGAGTGTTTCAACGCTCTTCTGATTCGCCGCCAATACTTCCTTGGCGACGGAGAGCCGTTTGTCTGATCTCTCTTTGGCTGCCAATGCAGCTGCGACTGCGTCGGCGGATTTCTGGTGAATAGCTTTGGCTTTCTCGACCGCTGCTTTCTTGGTCTTCAGCTCCGCCTTCGCCCCATCCAGCTTTCGCTGTGCTTGCGAACCACTTTGTGTGGCGAGCAGAAGTTGTTCTTCCAGTCTCAGCAGGTCCTGTTGCAACTTGGTTGCCAACGTTGCCTGTGCGTCTCTTCGGGCTCTGGCTTTCGACGCAATGACTTTCAGTCTGTCTGCTTCGCGAGTTGCCACTGCATGCTGCTCTTTTAGCTGAGCTTCCGTCGCAGCCAGTGCCTGTAACTCATGCTCTCCGCTGGTGACGGAATCCTTCAGCTGTTGAAGCTGATTCGCCATCGCGACGGACCTCTGCTGGTTCGCTTCGAGTTCCTGCTTGGCTCGCGCAATGGCTGAACGGTTCGCAGCCAGCTTCTCGTGGAGGTCCGGTTCCTGCCCGATGAGGGTGGAACTGGATAGAAGCAATAGCCCGATTCCAATTGGAATCAGCCGTGTCGAGAAGACGGAGGACATCGTCAGCCTCGGTGGGAAGTCTGCGGGGAGAGAAGCGAGGCGTGCCGCTGGCTTCTTCGGCCAATCCGCACGCTCTTTCAATTATGGCAGACTTTAACGCTCGTGCAGCTTACGAGCGTTGCAAAATTTCAACACGGCGCAGCAGTTAACGCAGGTTAATCTAGCTATGAGGTCGAAAGAGCCGAATTCCGATTGGAACCAGTGCTCGATCGACTCGAACGCAGCGCAGACCAAGTCGTGCTTTTGCAAGCCGTTACATGGTCAGAACGTTCGTTTAGCCCTTACGGTGGCGGATCTTGGCTCGCATACGTCGTTTCTTGCGACCGATCTTACGCCGTCCTTTGCCAGTTCTCTTAGTTCCCATGCGCGCAATTTGCTCCGGTTAAATTTGTGTTTGCCAGATCGTACCAGGGTGGTCGTTGGCGTTCAACAGCGGGCTGAATCCGATTCGGCAATCGGTGCAGCCTCATGTCGATGGCTGTCCGTAAATGGCTTCGGCTCGATTGAACAGAATCCATGAGGTCAGAATCAGTTTGTCGTCGGACAGCGGGACATGGCCCTTATGCGTATGGGTGAAGCCGGCCGGAGCGACGACCATTCGACCGGCCTGAGGTGCGATGTTTCGGTTCTGGTACACAAATTCCGTCTCGCCACCTTCCTCAACGGTATTGATGTAAAACATGAACAGCAGGACACGGTGGAGCGTCTCACAGTTGGGTTTGAGCGGGTAAATCTCTGAGTGCCAGTGGTGATAGCCTCCAACATTGGCTGCGTACTGCTGAGCGATGAGGTCTCCCGGTCGATACAGCTTCATCATCAGTTGTGCGACAAGGGTGTCATCCAGGTCTTCGGCAGCAAGCTGTTCTGGTTCACCCGATTCGGGATTCGTGCGACCAGCTCCAATCGCACCGGTTAGCAGGTGCGAATAGGTTTTCATGTACTCTCGCAGGTAGGTGGTGGTGTGCTGCATGACCATCCCATTCAGCTCTTGCCAATCGGCTGCTCTGGAGATGTTGATGTCGTGACTGTCTTTTCTCTCCAGATCCACACCCGCGCCGGTTTGACCACGAGATGGTTCGCTGGCAAGAAACTTCGCTCGGACTTTTTCGCAAAGCTCTTCAGGCAACGCGTCGTCGTAAACTTCGATGAAGTCAGTCATGCAGGTTTTGTCCAGGTTGGTCCCAATTGAGGAACATATTGGGTGGTTCGATTTCTAGTGCTCTAACGATTCATCAGGAACGACGCCGTGTGTTCCAGGAACCGCTGCATCACTTGTTGGTCACTCGGCGAAAGATTTGCTTCCTCAAATGCACTCGACATCAATTGAACCCATCGATCTCGGGCGGCCTGATTAATGATGAATGGGTTGTGCCGCATTCGAAGGCGTGGATGCCCACGTTTTTCGAGATATCGCTGTGGGCCTCCAAACCGGAAGACCAGGAACTCGCGAAGACGTTCTTCGGCCCCTTCGAGATCATCTGCCGGGTACATCGGTCCCAGAATGTCATCGTCGGGAACTTGTTTGTAGAACGCGGCCACCAGGCGTTGAAAACCGTCTTCGCCGATGATGTCGTAAATATCTGCTTCGGTCAGTTCTGACATAGTTCTTCGATTTGATGTTCGTACTGCTGTGCTTCTTCAGCCCGTCATGGAGTTCTGGTCGAACTACGCTTCAGCCTTCGCGAGTACAGACTTGAACGGTACGTGTGCCAGCTTCCCGCTCAGGGGATGCCGGCTGAGCTTGGCTTTCGTCAATCGTGGTGATGTAACCCCACACAGAAATCGCGTAAACAAGATAGGCGATTGGAGAGCGGGTTGCTCAAGGCGAAGTGTCATCGCCTGCTGCCACACGGTTTCGTCGATCGGCGGAACACTGCGTTCTGGCGATGCGGTGCTTTCCGGATTCAAACAGTGCGAACAATGGCCGCAGTCGTCGTCTCGCGTTTCGCCGAAGTGAGCGTTCAAACGGTTGACCTGACAACCTTGCTCTGTAATCAGGCTTACGGTCTCGCCAAGACGTTCGACGTCTCGTTTCTCACGATGCTGCATGCGTTCGTAGAGGGAAGCGACTAACTGGTTGCGGTCGGCCGGTTGCTTTAGGCATCGATAGCGATGCACAAGTTTGCTGGGTTTTAAGTCCAACATGTTTTGTTCAGCAAGGTAGTCCAGTGCGCGGACCAGTCGGTCGCGGGGCTCGTTCATGGATTGCGATGTGGCTTCCAAATCGATGTGGAACCATTTCTTCGCTTTCCGAGAGTGTCGCAACAGGTCTGTCAGAAACTCGCGGCGCTCTCCTTCGAACTGCTGGAGCATCTCCATTGAAGGCATGTGGGGCATGAATTGATAGGCCGAATAGACTGGCGTGGTTTCCTGAAGGAACCCGTCTAGTTGCAAGTAGGTAAGTAGCGTCCGGAGAACCAGTGGCCGGATATCGTGCGTGGAGGACAAACTGTACAAGCTGACTTCGACCAACTCGCCCTGATCAAACAGATCTTGGATCAAGGATGCGATGGCAGATTCTTCCGGCGTATCTCCGAAAACGAAGTTCTCCAGAACATTCAGGTCATCAACGCAGTACAGAATTTCGCATGTGGAAGGTTCTCCATCTCTCCCCGCGCGGCCAATTTCCTGGGCGTAGTTTTCGAGGCTCTTTGGCAGGTTGTAGTGATAGACGTATCGGATGTTGGACTTGTCGATTCCCATTCCGAACGCAATTGTCGCGACAACAATCGAATCGTCCGATTGCATGAGCCATTCCTGCACGCCTGACCGAAACTCTGCATCCAGCCCCGCATGATAGGCTCGCGCGGGGAGGTCGTGGTTCTTCAAAAACTGAGCAATGTACTCCGCCGTTTTTTGCACGGTCACATAAACAATCGTCGCGCCACGTGGTCGAGATTGAATCCGGCTTAGGAGTATTTCATCGCGCGCATCAGCTTCGACGACTTCACTCAGGAGCGAGAGGTTCTGTCTATAGAATGGAGTGCGAACCGCATTTGCCGGATCAATATCCAGGAACCGGCACATGTCGGATAGCACGCCGGGTGTTGCGGTGGCTGTCAAAGCGAGAATGACATCGGCGTTGAATTCGCGAGCAAACTGCGCGAGCTTCAGGTAGTCGGGCCGGAAATTGTGACCCCATTCCGAGATGCAATGTGCTTCATCAATGGCGAACAGTGAGATGTTCATTGTGGAAAGCATGCCGCGGAATCGCTCGTTCGCAAATCGTTCCGGAGCGACATACAGCAGCTTCAACTGACCGCTACGAATGCGTCCGGCTATGCTGCGGTATTCTTCAGCAGACAGCGATGAATCCAACCGCGCCGCATCAACACCCCGCGCGACAAGGGCGTCGATTTGGTCTTTCATCAGCGCGATGAGTGGCGAAACGACGACTGTTGTTCCTTCAAGCAGCAAAGCCGGTAGCTGGTAGCAAAGTGACTTGCCCCCACCTGTTGGGAAAACTGCTGCCGCCGACTTGCCAGCAAGCAGGCAGTCAATGACTTCTCTCTGGCCACTGCGAAATTCAGGGAACCCAAAGACCTGCTGCAGAATTTCGTTTGGTGTTTGTTGCATCGCTGAATCTTAACGTCGAAGACGCTGCTGATGCTATTTGGATAGTCACGGCCGCGGCTTTGAGGGCCTTCCCACTTCCACATAGATCTACATTCAGCCGATTGGACGAATTCCCGGTCAGCGTGTGAGTAGT
The DNA here is from genome assembly GCA_045105495.1 of Planctomycetaceae bacterium. GTDB lineage: Bacteria > Planctomycetota > Planctomycetia > Planctomycetales > Planctomycetaceae > CAYNWT01. The sequence continues at coordinate 4,716 of JBGCDN010000310.1, read as the reverse complement.
GCCTCTGCGAACGCCCGTGGATCATGCGTTGTAGAACTGAAGCCGGCGATCGCGTCCCCAGACACGAAGAACCGACTTGATGAGCCGCTGGTTTTGTCTTCGAGGTGCCATTCCGTAGACGTAGCAATCAGCACCTTGTTGCCGATAACTTTACCCTTTAGTGATTCATACAGTTTCCGCTGCTGGTCAGTGCCGAAGTCGCGAACAATAACCACTTCAATCTCGCCATGACCGCTAACGTATCGCGCCTGCCAACTGCTCGCGACAAGATCCCACCGTTCTATGCCATCGGTCTCACTCGCTTCGATTCGCTCGTAGCCGGAAACTTCTGATGGGAAGAATTCGTGAAGTGTGGCTGTTCGGCTCGGCGGCTGCCAAACAATCGGTTTGGCTTTTTGCCGTGGGGCAGGGCAGCCAGCAAAGACAACGAGACTACAACAAGTCGCAAGTAGGAAGGACGTTCGAGTCATGTGGTACCTTGGTTTGGAAAGTCTTCTCCAGCTTGAGATAGTTCGGCTGAGCTTTATTCCTTGAAACCTTGCGGGGCCGGGCACGGACACTGGTCTTGGACAGCAACAGTGGGCTGATTGGCAAGCCTCGCTATGATCACTTTTTGATCACGAATCTCTGATTGGCAAACGACACATGGAATGGATCGACTGGTACAACTCGCTCGAAAAGCCGTCGTGGACTCCAGAACCATCTACGATCGGTCTGGTCTGGCAGATTCTATATCCAATTATCTTCGTGACATTTGGGGTCGTCTTCTGGAACGCGTTCAAGAAGAAACTGCCTTGGATGGTGGCGCTGCCGTTTGTCATCAACCTTATTGCGAACCTGTTGTTTCCAACCATCCAGTTCGGGCTGAGAGATCTCTGGCTAACAGCCTTCGACATTTTGCTGGTCTGGGTCACCATCATCTGGATTATGGTTGCCGTCTGGAAGCACTACAAATGGATCGCGATTGCTCAAGTGCCGTACTTCGTTTGGGTTTCCATCGCGACCGTCCTGCAACTATCGATCACATGGAACAACAGCTAAGGCAACTTCCAGTTGCATCGGTGTGCGGCGGCGATGTTGGGATGGTGATTTGGGGCGGTGCTTGGCCGCGAGTGCGGTTTGGATCGCTTTCTGGCGGTTGCTGTTACGCTCGACCTCGATGGGTAAGTAGGGCCATGGCGTTCTTTTGGGCGATCAGCTGGTTGTCTGGTCCAGCGTGTTGGTCGTACGCCTCGCGAACCTTGTCGGCTCGTACGTCGGTTTCGGTGTAGTCGGAATTGAACGACTTGCTCGAGTAGATATTGGCGTAGTGATCCCACGATTCGTACTGCGTCACGCTGTGGTAAGTGACTTCTTCGCAAGTCTCGAATTGCGGCCGTGCGATTTTCTGTAGGGCTTGCCATGCTTCCGCGCGGACTTGCTGTTCGTCGTGGAATAGACGCATTACCTCATTGCCGCTGCAATCGGTCGGTTCGATGACGTAGAGGAACCCGCCAGGTTTGAGCACTCGGAAGATCTCGTCGAACATCCGCGTATACACTTCCGCAGGAACGTGATGCAGCGAGTAAGCGAACGTGACACCGTCAAACGATTGATCTTCAGCCGGAAGTGCATCGGCGGCGGCTTCGACGAACTCAACGTTCGCGATTGGTTCCAACTCGCGATTCTTTGCTGCCTGAATTGGATCAGGATCAATTCCGACCGCCGTTGCGCCGTGTTGGGCGAGTTGCTTTGTGAATGCGAGTGCTCCGCAGCCGATGTCGAGAATTCGCTTCCCTTCAAGGAAAACGAACCGGGTCATTACTTCGACGTTGGTGGTGCAGCCGAGATCGATCATGGCTTGTGTGGCAATGTACTCAAAGAAGATGTTCGAGCACGAATGATAGATCCCACTGTTTCCTGGCGGAACTGGGCCAAAGAAACTGCTCGTGACCACCGTTGAAAATCCCCGAGTATCCTCGCAGGTGATCACGAGCGAAGGTCGTCGATGAAGACGACTCTATATAAGCGGACGCTTCTACTTCCGAATGCAGTACAGCTTCTCAACTCCACGCAGTAGCAACGTATCTCCAGCAATTGCCGGTGTCGACCAAAACAAGTCTTTGATTGTGTTGCTGCCTAGCTGCTTAAACTCGCGACCACCTTCAAATACGAATGCCGTTCCGTTTTCGTCGAGGATGAAGACGCGATCATCATCTGCCCACAGTGATGCGGCGACCGTTCCCATTTTGGAAACACGTTCCTTGAAAACGCGTTCGCCTGTTTTCACATCGTAAGCATTGAGGACGCCGTTTGAGCCGGGGATAAACAAGCAGCCTTTGGCAACAACCGGTGATGCCATGCCTGGTCCCGATCGGGTTCGAGACCACGCGACCTTGTCAGACTTAAACTCACTATCCAGCTGAATGTCGCCTTCCGCCCCGGCAGCGACAGAAACCAGCGGTCCTGCGCTCATCGGTCCGCTGTTGCCGAAGAAGATTCGATCTCCATCAATGGCCGGAGAGGCGCTGAATGACGATTGGATTCCTTTGAGTGTCCAAAGCTTCTTTCCAGTCGCTGGCTCGTACGAAGTCACCACGCCGGATCCACAGGTGACCAATTCTTTGCGTTTGCTGTTCGCCCAAATGAGTGGCGTCGACCAGCTTGTTCGAGTCGATCTGTCGTCTCGCCAGACTTGGTTCCCATTGGTCGCGTCGTAGGCGGCGACGAATGATTTTTCGTCGTTGTCATACTGCACGAACACTAGACCTTCGAGCGTGGCAAGTGAGCTGCCACTGCCAAAGCCGTTGCCGGATTTGTACGAACCAAGTTCTTTTCGCCAGAGTTCTTTGCCGTCAAGGTCCCACGCGATCATGCTTCCGGAGGTCGCGAAGAACGTGAAGACATGCTTACCGTCGGTCGCTGGAGATTCCGTCGCGTAGGTGTTGGATGGGTGAACTACTGGTGGAACCATCTCGCCGACAGACTTCGTCCACAAGGTGCTGCCGTCCTTCAGGCTTAAACAGCTGACTGTGAATGTGTGCTTCTCCGGCTTCGCGCTGCGATAGCTGCCCATGCTGCGAACGCCAGCCATCATGCCTTTGGGTTTGCTGCCTGATTCGGAAACTGCGGAGGTCAGAAAAATGCGATCGCCGACGACCACCGGGGAAGACCATCCGCTTCCGGTCGTAGGAACCGCCCATGCGATGTTTTTCGCAGCGTCCCACTCCAACGGGTGTGTCAGTTCAGAGACCTTCCCGGCGTTAGGTCCTCGGAATTGTTCCCAGTCCTCCGCGATGGCCGTACTGGTTATCGCGATTAGGGTTAGGCAGGCGGCTGTTCGCATATTTATCTCTCCGTTATTTGACTACCGGTTTTAGCCGGGTTTGCCGTCGTGGCCTGCGTTTTCAGAAAACTGATCCTCAGCAGAAGCCGCCGCGTGAGACGAGGATTAAGGGAGCATCCAAACTCAGTCTTGCGATAAAGGACTTAGTGTCTTCGCTCGAATGCGTGGCGGTTCCTTGTGTCGAAGCCGGATGTAATTGCGACGCGGGTGGGCAACACCTGCTGTCAGATTGATGAATCTGAAGCGAGTGTTGTCGAAACGGTGTCACCGAGACCGGCCTTTCAGTCTGCTCGTTTTGAGAAACTTAATTCGGCGTAAGTTACTATTTTCAAATAGTTTGCAGTCAATTCTGCTGGTCTGTTGAGCTGGGTTGATATCCGAAAGATATCAGTTTGCGCACGAAACGTGCCTATGAGACGCGGGTCGTCAAGACGCCATTACACAAACCACTACGACGGTGGAGCGGGACCATGAAGAATCACTTTGTTGCTTGTTTGCTCGCTGTGTCAGCGATTCCAGCATTGGCCGGCACACCAACGGATGACTTTGGCACGAAGGCGTTGGGTGTTCTGAAGAAACACTGTTTTGACTGCCATGCCGATGGTGGAAATGAAGGCGGGTTCGGATTCGCCGATGACTTGAAGAAGATTGTCGCGAAGGAAGGTGTTATCCCCGGCAACGTACCGCAGTCGCGAATCTTCATCCGCATGCACGCCGGTGAAATGCCGCCGCAGGGGGAAGAACCAACCGGTGAACGACCTACTCAGGAAGAGCTCGACGTTATCGGTCAATGGATCGCCGCCGGCGCGCCGGAGCCGGGTGTTGATGTCAACGCTGTGGCTGCGAGGGACTTCATTGTCCTTGAGACAGAGCTACATCACGCCCGTAACTATCTTCGGACGATTGATCGGGCCGAACGGCAGTACATTCGGTTCTTCTCAGTTCGAGTTCTTCACAACACGCCTGGTCGAACAATAGAAGAGATTGACTACAGCCGAGCCGCACTTGGCAAGGTTCTTAATAGCCTGAGCTGGCGACACCGAGTTGTTATTCCAGCAAAGTGCGATCCTGACGGAACACTCTACGCCGTCGACATTCGAGATCTGACGTGGACCGGCGAAACGTGGAACACACTGTTGTCGCACTACCCCTATGGGCTGAAGTACGACGTCATGCCCGACGACCAGGTTGTGAACGAGCTAGCTCGCGAGATTTACGACCTCACTGGCACGGATATCCCAATCCTTCGAGCAGACTGGTTTATCGCTCGGGCAACTCGGCCACCGCTGTACCATCACTTACTCAACATTCCCGAACACGACGCACAGTTGGAAGCTCGGCTTGGGGTGCATGCGTTGCGGAATATTCGCAAAGCAGAAGTCGATCGCGCT